>NZ_JAYGHP010000002.1:0-300000 GCF_034932065.1 Crocosphaera sp. UHCC 0190 | reverse complement strand
GCATTGGCTTTCCCCATGACCCAACTGCCCGTGGCCCGAATACGACTGACATTGACCCCAACACCACCGCCATTTTTAGAGATTCTGGCACTATTGGTAATCTCTTCAAAAATGCTCTCTAAGCTGTCATCAATCGACAAAATAAAGCAACTGGTCAACGACCCCCCTGGAACCCGTAAATTAGCTAAAATTGGCGTAGCTAGGGATACTTTACGACTGGCAATGGCTTCGTAAAAACGCTTCGCCCAAAGGAGACGGTTTTCGGGGGTTTCTACCGTCGCTAAAAGTAAAGCGCAGGTTAAGATAGCCTCTTGGGGGAGTTCATCGGGTAACAGGTAGCGACTGGTGAGAAGTACGGCCCCTGCATAGTCATAGTCTGTATCCCAATCAGAATTAATCCAGGAATTCGCTTCTTGTAATTCTGCCGTAGAATAGGTTAAGAGGCGTTTATCATAGCTCCCATTCTCTACCTTAGTCCTGACGGTAGTTTCATAATTCCCGTATTGATAACCGCGACTGACTAGAGTGTCTTTCCAAAGACTCCAGATGTGCAGTCTTCCCGCAACATAACGCCAATCCGGTTCTTCGGGACTACACATTTCCAAAGCGCAGTTAATTAGGTTATCCTGGATTTCTCTCGTGGTGATGCCATGACGTAAACGGGTGGTTAATCCGGCCTCTAGCGCAATTGTATTAACTTCTTGGTCAGCACAGGCCCAGTCTACAACTGCCCGAATTTTACCAATATTCAAGGCAGTCCAAGAACCATCCCGTCGGATCACTTGAATTTTATTCGTTCCTAGCTGTGAAGGGTTGCCGGAATGAGGGGTGTGGGTGTCTCCAAGATGGGTTTGATGGGGGGAAGTTAAGACTGTCGGTTGCATCATTTACACTGCTAGGACTAAGGGTAAAAAACTAATAGTTTTGTACTAAAAAAATCACTGAATTTGTGCCAATTAAAATCAGGACACTTTTCGTTTATACCACAGATATGGTGTCATGTCCTCTTTAATTTCTCAATACTTACTCTATATGTGGAATTATAGGATAGCTTGTTTTTTCAGGAATGGTTGTGATTTGGACTACATTAGTCGTTAATCGTTCAAAAAATATGAGCGTTACACCAGTAAGCTCAATAAACCCGTCCTTACAGGGTTGATAGTTAAATTAATATTATTTTGAAAAGTGATTAATTTTCTAATAAAACCCGATGCAAATAATGGGATAATGTAAAGGCATCAACCCCCAATTCTGTGCGTTCTTTTGCTGCTAAAATTCCCCCTTGACTATGCCACCAAGCGGCAGTAGCAACCATAGCTTCTAAGGGTTTTTCTTGACGCAAAATTTGTCCTAATAAGCCCCCAATTAATCCGGTTAAAACATCGCCACTGCCGCCTCTTGCTAAGGCGGGGGTACTTTCAGCAATAACCAAAGTCGTTCCTTGAGGATGAGCAATAATCGTTCTGGCACCTTTTAATAAAATAATCGCACCGCTTTCTCTGGCCGCAGTTTTCACCGCCGTAATTCTATCTTTTTCAGGATGAAGAATCTGGGGAAAAAGTCGTTTAAATTCTCCTAAATGGGGGGTTAAAATTGTAGGGGCAGGGCGTTGAGAGAGATGGGAAACCATTCCTAATTGGGCTAAAATATTGAGTCCATCAGCATCTAAAATAAGGGGGCAATTGGCTTCTAAAACTTTTTCGATGATCTGAGGGTTTTCTCTCGTTAAACCAGGGCCACAAGCGATAACATTATAGGAGTCGAAGTCTGTCGCTAAAGGGGGTAACTCAGCGATCGCTCCGGTTGCGGTTTCGGGACAGTCAATAATTAACGCATCAGGAAGCTGACTCACCAGTAAAGGTTTGATGGAAGTAGGAACAGCGATCGATAACATCCCTACCCCACTGGCCCGGGCCCCTAATCCGGTTAAAATACTGCCCCCCGCATAACGACGGGAACCACAAATAAGCAGTAAATGGCCTTGCTGATATTTATGGGTAAGTAGGGGACGGGGCAAGGGTAAAAACTCTAGTGCTAGGGTTTGAGTTAAAATTTGTAAAGGAGGCGGTTGGGAAATAATCGACCAAACATCTCGTAAAGGAATACCAAAATCTATCCTTTCAGCTTGTCCAATGTAGGGTAAAGCTTGATCCTGAAAAAAAGCAGGTTTCCATAACCCTAAACATAGGCTAAGACTCGCTTTAACAGCAGTGCCTAAGATTTCTCCGGTGTCGGTGTGTAAACCAGAGGGAATGTCTACACTAACCACGGGAATTGACCATTCATTGAGGAGATCTACGGCTAAAGCAATATTACCCGATAGTGATCTCGTCAGGCCAAACCCAAATAACCCATCAATAATTAATTGACAGTTGCTTAAAGATTCGATGTCACCATAATAGGGAATACCTAAACTATCGGCATAGTTAGCGTGTTGTTGGGTTAATTCTTTTAATTGAGGAAAGGGACGATATAAACAAACATCATAGCCTTGTAAATGCAGTTCCCTAGCAATGACTAAAGCATCACCTCCATTGTGGCCTGGCCCCACTAATACCCCAACCCGTGAGATCTGGGGGAAAGGATAAAGCTGCTGAATGCGTCTGAACATGAGATAAGCAGCTTTCTCCATGAGGGCCGCCACTGGCATTCCGGCCGCAAAAATTCTCCCTTCAATTCTAGCCATTTGTTCGGCAGTGACTACAATGGAGTCAAGTTGTTTTCTCTGTTGCATGATTACTGCTCTTTTCTCAAACTATTTTATTGTATAGATAATTCTTTTCTTGATGCTGTTTATTCAGGAAACTTTAAACCGTTAAATAAAGTTGTATTAAGGGTAATTAGAATCAATGTAGAGACGTTATCCATAACGTCTCTATCTCTAATTTTTATTATTCCCCTGTTACAGATAAATTATCAATCCAAATTCTCGGACAAACTCCCCCAGGAGTAACTTCTGATTCTGTTTCGATACAAATAATTGACTTTAACAATTCTAGAAAATCTCCTGCTACTGTTGCCGCATCAATACTGGTTAATTTGCCTTGGTTAACTAACCAGCCATCAAAGGGCAAAGAAAAAGATCCTTGTAAGGCATTTACTCCCGCATGAAGGGCTTGTAATTTGTCAATTAAAATGACATTATCTGCCTGATCTAGAGAATATTGAGGGGCTTCTGTTGCATTAGAAAAGACGTGATAAAAATGAGAACCCACTGTCACTTTTGACCCAATATTGGCGTTTCCTGTGGGCTGAGCATTCATCCGTTTAGCGGTTCCTGTGCTGTGTAATAATCCCCTGAGAACCCCATTTTTAATTAATTCAACACGACGGGTAGGAGTTCCTTCTCCATCAAAGGTTTCGGCCCCAATATTATCAGGATGTAAGGCATCATCACAAAGACAGAGAGAATTAACAGCAACTTCTGTTCCTAATGAATCTGGGTTAGAAAGACTTTGTTTATCTAAAATATTCTGAGCATTAAACAGGTTAGAAAAGGCACTAATTAAGCTTAAAAATGCTTTTGGAGAAAAGACAATTCTGTATTTACCAGAGGGAATACTTTGATAATTAATATGACTAATTGTTTTTTCAGTCACTTCTTTTAAACAGCCCTCAATATCTAAATCTGATAACCCCCTGCTGATTTTCATGGAACTTGCGCCCCTCGGTTTTTTCCCTTCTTCTTCCGTGCGACTATAGAGATAAATAACAGAATAGGAACGAGCTTCTTGACGCATAGCTCCTTCACTGTTTAAATAGAATCGTTTAATATCTTCTTGAGATAACCCGTTATAAGGAACCCCTTTAATCGCAGGATGAGCTTCTAAGAGGGTTTTTTCTGCTTGAATTAAGGTATCAATTAAGGTAGGAACGGGGGACGGTTCAACCAATTGATCGGGTATATTAGCAATGGGAGCTTTTGCTTCGGGACTGAATTCTGGAATGTTTTCTGTATTGCCAAAAATACTAGCTTCTTTAGCTGTTTCTAAGGCTAATTTTATGCCTAATTCATCTAAATCAGTGGTGGTTGTTACCCCGACAGTTTCCTTCTCATTCCAGACTCTAACAATAACACTTGAACGATTTGATGCTTGGACTTGTTTGGGTTCCCCGTTATCAACTTCAACGCTGGTTTCATCAATCGATGAACCATAAATATCATATTTAGTGATGCCGATTTCTTTGGCACTTATTTGAGCATAATTGGCGATTTCTTCTGTATTGATCATAGGGATTTATGGTGCTTTTTCAGGATATAATGTTGAGCTTACTATCCTTTATTTTACACTCTTTAGTCAACTATGTATCTTCAGATGTCGAGATTGTTGGGCTATTGCTTAAGACAGACAGCCCAAACAATAATACTAGCAAATCCAATGTATCCGAAAACGGTAAACCAATCCCAAAAAGTATAATAATTCATGGGTTATTATTTGATTATTAAGGGAATTAAACAGTAACTCACCCCATTTTAACGCTTTAATTCTTGCCAAGCAACTTTTAGAGCATTGGGTAAACGTTGAGCCATGTTTTTAATTTTGTTGACTCCTTGTTTTATTGATTGCCTTAAGCTTAGGAATTTTTTACGCCAATTAGATGATTTTTTGAGGGGATAGCTAGGAACTTCAATTATTACTTCATTGGGGTTAATATAACGAGTGCGATGGGGTAAATCTTCCGTTTCTAGCCAATCAGTTAATTGATGAGGATAGAAATATTCAAACCCTGTACCAGCATCCGTTAAAAGATAAAAAGGAAAATCCGGGTCTTGTAATTTAGCATAAACCTCTTGATCGCTCAAGTAATGAACCTGTTTTTTTCCATCACACCAAATCTCCTCAACCCCACTTATTTTAGGGTGATTATTGTTGTCATGATTGACAATTTTAATTTGATGATAATGACGGTAAATGTGACTCATTTTCTGACTCCTCAATAATTCAGCAGGAATTATCTTCTGTTGTCAGCCTAACCCAAAAAAGCCGTAAACTGAGTTCGGTTTAGTTCCCTAAATCGGTAGAGATTTCCCCTAACTGCTTATTTTTAACTTAAGTATTAAGGCGTTTCAAACAAACGATCATCAGGGAAGTTACTCACGGCTCTTTGTAAGGCATTCAGAGACTGATTATATTGAATAATTGCCTGTAAAAAACGCCCCCGCGCACCGGAAAGATCCCGTTGAGCATTAATAACATCGGTTTGAGTTCCTACCCCTGCCTGAAACCGTAGACGAGCTAATCTCAGGGCTTCATCAAAGGTAGCCACATTCTTACGGGTACTATCAATATTTTCCTTATTGGCAATCAAATTGTAATAAGCTTCTTCTACTTCAAAGCGAATTTCATTGCGTTGGTTAGCAAATTCGAGGTTTGCTCGATCCATACGACGTTCAGCCCGTCTTGCCCCCTCAAAGGCTCTCCCCCCGTCAAAAATACGCCATCTGACGCGAGCTTGGAACGTCCAATCCGTTAACACAGGTACACCATCATCAAAGTTCTCACGAGCATCATAATTCGCCGTAAAATCTACTCTAGGCCTAATCTCTGCTAAGGCAATTTCTCGATCATTTTCCCCAAGTTCCCGATCAATTAATCTTTGTTCTAGCTCAGCCCGATTTTTGTAAGCGCGGACAATGGTTTCATCCAGGGACAAATTCCAAATCCCTGATTCGGCAATTTCATCGGCCGCCGATAATTCGACCTGTTGCCCCAAACTTAGGGTTTCTGCCAGTCTTCGCCTGGCTGTTCGTTGATCGGCGATCGCCCTGGTTAACTGTTCATTGGCTGTGGCTAAGTCTCCTTCTGCCCGTAGGACATCAAATCGCGTCCCTAAACCGGCCCTTTCTAATAATTGAGCATCTCGTAAGGTTTGAGAGGCATTTTCCACATCCGCTTGCCGGATAGCCACCTGAGCATCAGCATTTTGTAGTAGGTAATAGTTATCCGTCGCTTCAAAGCGGACTCGCTCCGCAATCACTTCCACTTCTAATTGCTGACGACGCACTGATCGCTCCGCTCGCTCAATCCTGGCAGAACGTCCTCCCCCTGTATAAATATCATAAGTTAGGTTTGCGCTGGCTCTGGCATCGGTAAAGGTTTCTGCTGAAGTGACCTCAGGCCCCAGAACGTTTCCCAGTAGGTCTGTACCCCCCCCGAAAACCCGGTCATTCCGAAAACGCACCAGGCTGGTTTCGATGTCAAGAATCGGGAAAAGTTCCGCTCTAGCGACCCCTAATTCTGCCTGAAGTTCTTCTAAGGTTGTTCGGGCTGTTTGAACTTCTCGATTGTGTTGTAAGGCTAAGGCGATCACTTCTTTTAAGCTAATGGCTTGACGAACATTTGTCTTTACTTCATCGGGTTTGGTGGGAAATAGTAAAGGGTTGCCACTCGGATTAAGATTATTTGGGGGCAATTTTTCTAAAATGGTTTCCGACGGTTGCAAAGATTCTTGGAAATTGGTGGGCGAAATGGGCTGAGGGGGAACGGCTTGTTCTCTAACCACTGTATTCTCTTGATTGCTTGGAGTAACTCCTTCTGTGTCGGGTTTAACCGAAGTTTCTTCCAATTGCTTAAGTTCACTGACACGGGGTTCTGATTTTAATTCGTCAGCCCCTTGATTCAGGGAAGACGTGGTTTGGGCTGTCACTGAGGCCTCATAAGCCAGTGCCACTAAAAGACTTACACTCACACACACACAATAACGTAAAACAAACATAGGATTTATCAGGAATTCGAGGTGGACATAGGAAAATGACAGATGTGAGAAGTGAATAAATTGAGAGATCTTGTTACATAAGTTACAGTATCTCTCATCAAATCGGAAATCGTCGAGTTAACCTGAATGCTCCTGAAAAGTTTAACAAACAATAGCGACTCCTGCCCGACGGGGATCGCCAAACCCTTCTAAGGTTCCTGCTTCCCCATATTTAACCCCGTGAACTCCCCCAAAAAACATACTGGTTTCTTGCCAGGGTACAATTTCAGTCTCTGGGGGAAGATTTAAGGACGCAAAATTACCCAATTGCTCCATGGGTTCTAGGTTAAAAATATTATTTTCCCAGTGAACTCTGGGATAATTGATGGCATTTTCTAGGGAAAGGTTAAAGTCTAATAAGTTAGAAATAACTTGTAAAATGGCAGTTCTAATTCGGTTTGATCCCCCTGATCCTAAAACGATTTCGGGCTTGCCTTCTTTTAAAATAATGGTGGGAGACATCATGGAAGAAATTCGGTGATCGCTCTCCCAAGTATGAAAGCCTAACGGGTTTAAATCCGCTTCTCCTAACATATTGTTTAACATAATTCCTGTGTTGGGAATTACATAGGATGAGCCTTCTCCATTGGAGTTGGTCACACTGGCAGCATTTCCGTCTTGATCGACCGCACTAATATGAGTGGTACTGCCCCATTTATTGAGGGTTTTTTCTAATTTTTCTTGCGAGTTATTTAGGTTTTCTTTACTTAGAAATTTCTCAATAATATCGCCTTGGTAAACATAGTTATCATAGTTTATTTTTCTGGCTTCATTGGTTAAAGCCATAACTTGAGCCAAAATTTCTAGATGTTGTTTACTTCCCCATTGCAACCTATTAACAGGATAAGATTCTAATAATTTTAAGCAGTACGCAATTAAGATTCCTCCCGAACTTGGTGGGGAATTAGTTAATAATTCATAGCCGTGATATTGGAATTTAAGAGGATGTCTTTTTATGACACGATATTGACTTAAATCTTCTAGGGTTAAATGTCCTCCTTGCGAAATATCTATGATAATTTGATGGGCAATTTCTCCTTGGTAAAATTCCTGAACGCCTTTTTTAATTAGTTCTTCTAGAACATTGGCAAAGTCTTTTACATAAGCATTTTGCCCAGTTTCTAATAAGTTACCGTCTGGAGAATACAGTTTTTGAGCATTACTTGATCCAGTTAAAATCGGTTCTAAAATCTCAAATGTTACCCGATTATACGGGGTGACTAGATAACCGTTTCTGGCATATTCAATGGCCGGTTCCGCAACAACATGAAATGGCAGTTTACCCAGTTGTTTTTGTACTTTAAAAATTCCTGCTAAGGTTCCAGGAACGGCAATGGAACCTAAGCCAATATGAAAGACTTGAGTAGCCCCTTTAAAATCTAAATTGACGGCATAAAAATCGAGATCTTCCCTCGCGTTTTTCTGGCGCGGAGTTTGACAAAAAAAATCAAATAAAATATTCTCTCTCTCTTTAGTATGGGCTAAGAAAAATCCACCCCCTCCAACAGATGTTAGGGTAGATTCCACCACACAAGAGGCTAACATGGCTGCAATGGCTGCATCAAAAGCATTGCCCCCTAATTCAAAGATAATTTGACCCGCCTCCGCCGTTTTTGGATGGCCCGCAGCTATCGCACCTCGCGTTTTTTGACCCATTAATCTCTCAATGAAAATTGCTCTATTTTTTTGACTTCTTTTATGGTATTATTTTATTGAAAAAGATTTCATAATGGAAATATAAAGATTTGTCCATAAACAAAGCCATTCCCATTATGATATAAATTGTCTCATAATTGCGTGAGGGTTGTCAAGAGCAACAACCCTATATTTTGAGTTAAAAATGCTAAGAAATATTACAATCATTAATGCCAAATTACCAGGGTATCGAGAGAGTCAAAAAATCGTAATTGATGAGCAAGGAATCATTAAAGATATTGAGTCAATGAGTGCGAGAGTTTCTCCTGACTACCAGCAGAATTATTATGATGCTCAAGGGGACTGGATTTCTTTAGGGGGAGTCGATTTACAAATTAATGGAGGATTAGGATTAGCCTTTACTGATCTCCAAGAAAAACACATTCCAAGCTTACACAAAATCTGTCAATTTTTATGGCAAGAAGGCGTTAATAGTTTTTTGCCTACCCTGGTAACAACCTCCGTGGAAAATATCCAGCGATCGCTGTCAGTAATTGACAAATTTATCAGGATACAAAGGCAAGAATTACTTGAAACTTCCCAAATATTAGGCGTTCATTTAGAGGGGCCATTTCTCAACCACGAAAGAAAGGGAGCGCACCCGGCCCAATATTTATTAACCCCTTCCGTTGAAGCCATTGAATGGTTACTAGGAGACTATAGCCATCTGGTCAAAATCATAACCTTTGCCCCCGAATTAGAGACAACAGATGAAGTCATTCCTTACCTATGTTCACGGGGAATTGTTGTCAGTTTAGGTCATTCCCAAGCCAAGGCTCAAGATGCCAAAAAAGCCTTTAAATTGGGGGCTTCAATGGTCACTCATGCCTATAATGCCATGCCTAGTTTACATCATCGTCAACCAGGATTATTAGGGGAAGCAATGATCAATCCTCATGTATATTGTGGGTTAATTGCGGATGGGAATCATGTCTGTCCTACCATGATTGAATTATTATTAAGAGGGAGTCTTTATGAAAGGGGAGTTTTCTTAGTCAGTGATGCCTTAGCCCCCATTGGATTAGAGGATGGGGTTTATCCTTGGGATGCTCGACAAATTGAAGTTAAAAAAGGCACAGCGAGACTTGCCAATGGAACTTTAGCGGGAACAACGTTGCCCTTATTGATGGGGGTAAAAAACTTAGTTAAATGGCAATTATGTTCCCTAGGAATTGCCATTGCCCTAGCCACAGAATCCCCCAGAAAAGCGATTAATTTACCAGGCATTTCTTCAGGACAACCGGCCCATTTATTACATTGGCATTGGGACGAAGAAAATAATCAAGTTAGTTGGAAAAGAATTTGAGATGATATGATTTTAGTCGGGAAGTTATTATTGGAAATCATGTCGGACTTTTGCCCTTCTCTCCATCTCATCACCTCTTATCGTCCTTATCCGAGTTGTGTCTTCCTGAAATTAGAAGCAGGGACAGCACAGACAACAGGGGAACCCTTGCCCCTGACATTAACCCTGGAATGTAATGAACAAGAAAAAGCCTTACTCAATGGTCATCTGAAATTTGGCATCAAAGGGGGTAAACTCACCCTGAAAGTTGAAAATGGAGAGATTATTGCACCCCAAAGCTTATTAAATGATTTTTGTCAGTTAGTCAGCACATCTAATACTGTTGCGACTTGGCAATTGATTCCTCAAACTGGGCAATCAATATTTACAGTGGAGATGGTTGCATTTTTGGCCAAGATTCAAGTCACAAGCCATCCCATTGCTCTTACTTTGAGTTGTGATGTCAGTCTAGCTGATATTTCCATCACTGATGTGGTTGGATTATGGAAACATGATATTCATCCCAATAAACAGAGTATTTTAGAAAGGAAATTAGCACAATTTTTGTGGAAGTTGCGGCTTTCTCCCCATTTATCTCTGTTAAAGTTTACCTCAGACTTAGCTGCTTATGAAAGGCTAGAAGAAAGTTCGACAACTACCATTGATCCTAAGGCCCTTTCCCAACTTCATCAACAAATTGACCGCATTTATAACGCTGAAACCAATAATTTATTAGAATTAGCCCAAATCGCCGAATTAAATCCCTTACAAGACTTAGGGGGGGGGAATTTCCTGGCCACTGAATTAAGCGGAATTGAGTTAAGTGGGGCCAATTTAACTCAGAGTAATTTTCGGGGAGCCAATTTAACTGATGCAGACTTAAGTGAGGCGGTGTTAAACTATGCAAGATTTAGCGGGGCTGATTTAAGTGGGGCTTATTTAGGCAATGCCAACTTACAGCAAGGGGACTTTTATCGGGCCAGTTTAGCCTTAGCTAATCTCATTGGGGCTAATTTAACGGATACTAATTTGCAGGATGTGAATTTAAGCCAAACAAATTTGAGTGGGGCGGTGGTTAAAGGGGCAAAATTTGGCAATAATACAGGAATGACGGCAGAATTGGCCGCAAGTTTGCGGGAACGGGGCGCGATTTTTGTCGGTGATTCCTGACGTAATGGTTAACAGCATGAGGATGAATCATGTTATCCTAGAGAAAACTGTGGACACGTAGCTCAGTGGATAGAGCACCAGGTTCCGGTCCTGGGTGTCGGGGGTTCAAATCCCTCCGTGTTCGTTTTTTGTACAGTGACAGTTTATTTGTCATCGTTGGAATTTTGGAACAAGATACGGTTACATGGTTTTGGATTGGAAGTCATGATAAGTATGAGGCATTTTTTGGGTAAGTTAGGGTTAGAGAGTTGCGATCGTTGCTTGTGGGATAATGGCAAAGTTGAACAGTGTGATTGAAAGAAAAACGGCGATCGCGTCTTTGACCTAATATAGAGTTTGCAGCCAATTCTCCGTATAATAGTAAAATATATATTCTGACAGATTAGGGAGGGCTAATCGATTGTCCAAGCCAGTCAAGGTTGCTATACTAGGAGCAACAGGAGCCGTTGGCACTGAGTTACTCGAACTCTTAGACAGCCGCAACTTTCCCCTTGGGAGTCTAAAACTCTTGTCTTCTCCTCGCTCAGCAGGGACTACCCTGACATTTAAAGGAGAAAAACTCAAGGTTGAGGCAGTCGAAGCAACTTCCTTTCAGGGAGTTGATTTAGTATTAGCGTCTGCGGGAGGCTCTACCTCAAAAGCTTGGGCAAAAACCATCACAGAAGCAGGGGCCGTGATGATCGATAACTCCAGTGCTTTCCGCATGAACCCAGATGTACCTTTAATTGTCCCAGAAATTAACCCAGAGGCGGCAGCTAACCATCAGGGAATCATTGCTAACCCCAACTGTACCACCATTCTCCTGGCCGTGGCTATTTACCCCTTACATCAAGTCCAACCCATTGAGCGCATTGTAGTAGCTACCTATCAGTCGGCCAGTGGGGCCGGGGCCAGAGCAATGGAAGAGGTAAAAATTCAATCTCAAGCCATTTTAAACGGAGAAACCCCGAAAGCGGAAATTTTCCCCTATCCCTTGGCATTTAATCTCTTTCCCCATAACTCCCCCTTAACAGAGACAGGATATTGTGAAGAAGAGATGAAAATGGTCAACGAAACCCGTAAAATATTTAATGAGCCTAACTTGAAAGTCACTGCGACCTGTGTACGGGTTCCCGTGTTGCGGGCCCATTCAGAAGCTGTTAACTTAGAGTTTAAGGGGCCATTTCCAGTGGCTAAGGCGCGGGAAATTATTGCTAACGCTCCAGGGGTGCAACTTCTAGAAGATTGGCAGCAAAATTATTTTCCTATGCCGATAGATGCGTCTGGTAAAGATGATGTCTTAGTGGGTCGAATTCGTCAAGATATTTCTCATCCTTGTGGCTTAGAATTATGGCTTTGTGGGGATCAAATTCGCAAAGGTGCGGCCTTAAATGCGGTACAAATTGCTGAATTGTTGATGGAAAAAGATTGGCTTAAACCTACCAATAACAAAGAAATCACGGTTTAAATCTTAAAGAAAAACCAGCCTTAAAGTTGACCAAGAAAATAACTGTAACTGATAACAAAACGAATGAGTGATCCAAGTTTTGGACGGGTAATCACCGCCATGATAACCCCCTTCGATGAAGCGGGGAATGTTAATTATGCTGTTGCTGAAGAATTAGCTGCTTATTTAGTGGATAATGGCAGTGATGGGTTAGTGGTTTGTGGGACAACGGGAGAATCACCGACCTTAAGTTTGTCAGAAAAATATCAGTTATTTCAAGTGGTTAAAAAGGCGGTAGGAAACAGGGCCAAAGTGATTGCAGGCACAGGAGCAAATGCCACAGATCACAGTATAGAAATGACTGAAAAAGCGGCTAAACTGGGCTTAGATGCTTGTTTACAAGTGGTTCCTTACTATAATAAACCCCCCCAAGAAGGACTTTATGAACATTTTAAAAAAATTGCTCAAAGTGTAGGCGATTTTCCCATAATGTTGTACAATATACCTGGGCGCACTGGTCAGAATCTTCTCCCAGAGACGGTGATTAAATTAGCAAAAATTGATAATATTATTGCCATTAAAGAAGCCAGTGGAAATTTAGAACAGTCCTGTAAAATTCGGAGAATGACTGACCCATCTTTTTTAATCTATGCGGGAGATGATCTTTTGACTTTACCCTTACTGACGATGGGTGGCACGGGAATTGTTAGTGTAGCCAGTCACTTAGTCGGCAAAGAAATTCAAGCCATGATTCAGGCTTTTGAAAATGGTCAGGTAAAAATAGCCACCGAGATTAATTTGAAACTTTTTCCCTTATTTAAAGTCTTATTTTGTACAACCAATCCTATCCCCATTAAAGCGGCCTTGAATTTACAAGGGTGGAAAGTGGGAGGGTTAAGACTTCCCTTACTGGAAATTTCGGCTGAGTTGCAACAAGAAGTTAAATCAGTGTTGCAAGAATTCTCCCTCATTGAAGGCTGACAAAAAAGCAAAAATTAGCTAGTCTAAGATCAATGATTGATGCCTATTAATGAAGCATCTTTTAAAAATAAACTTCATGGTTATTAAGTGGCTAAACCTAGCAATTCTTATTAAAATTTCCAATTTTTCCCAACAGATTCATAACTGAATGACTTTAACTTTAAGGAGGCAAATGAGTCCAACTAAAAACCAACCGACGCTAAAAATTATTCCCTTGGGGGGATTACATGAAATTGGCAAAAACACTTGTATTTTTGAGTATGATGATGAAATTATTCTTTTAGATGCGGGTCTTGCCTTTCCGACAGAAGAAATGCACGGGGTCAATATTGTCCTGCCCGACATGACCTATTTACGAGAAAATCGTCATAAAATCAAAGGAATGATCGCCACCCATGGCCATGAAGATCATATCGGTGGCATTCCCTATCATTTGAAGCAATTTGATATTCCTATTATTTATGGGCCAAAACTAGCCATGGCCCTATTACGGGATAAATTAGCAGAGGCAGGAGTGAGCGATCGCACCACCTTACAAACCGTTGGCCCGAGGGAAATGGTGCGGATTAGTCCTTCCTTTTTAGTTGAATTCATCCGTAACACCCATTCCATCGCCGATAGTTTCACCGTAGCCATTCATACGCCTTTAGGGGTTGTGATCCACACGGGAGACTTTAAAATTGATTACACCCCTATTGATGGGGAAACCTTCGACTTACAAAGACTCGCTGAACATGGGGAAAAGGGGGTACTCTGTTTACTCAGCGACTCCACCAACTCAGAAGTGCCTGGAATGACCCCGTCCGAACGTTCGGTCTACCCTAACTTAGATCGGATCATTGCCCAAGCACCAGGGCGGTTAATGATCACCACCTTCGCCTCTTCAGTGCATCGGGTTAATATTATCCTGCAATTGGCACAGAAACACCAGAGGAAAGTGGCGGTAGTGGGACGTTCAATGTTAAATGTCATTGCCCATGCCAGAAACTTAGGCTATATCAAATGTCCCGATGATGTCTTTATTCCCCTGAAAGCGGCCCGAAATTTAGCCGATGAAAAGGTCTTAATTTTAACCACCGGATCACAAGGGGAAACCTTAGCGGCCATGACTCGCATTTCCAGAGGAGAACATCCCCATATTAGAGTGCGTCAAGGAGATACGATTGTCTTCTCTGCGAACCCCATTCCTGGGAATACCATTGCCGTTGTCAACACCATTGATCGCTTAATGATGCAAGGGGCCAACGTGATCTATGGTCGTCATCATGGCATTCACGTCTCCGGCCATGGATCTCAAGAAGAACAAAAATTAATGTTGGCCCTAACCCGTCCTAAATTCTTTGTTCCGGTTCATGGGGAACACCGAATGTTAGTGAAACACGCCCAAACCGCCTATAGTATGGGGGTTCCAGCCGAAAATATGGTCATTATCAATAATGGGGACATTGTGGAAGTGTCAGCCGATAGTATTGGGGTGACTGGGGAAGTATCTTCCGGTATCGAATTAGTAGATCAAGCTGGTGTTGTGCATGAACACGTCATGCAAGATCGTCAACAATTAGCCCAAGATGGGGTGGTGACGGTAGCTGCCCCCATTAGTTGGGACGGTCAATTATTGACTCCACCACAAGTGCATTTGCGGGGTGTGGTGACGAAAGTTGAACCATCTTTGCTGCGACAATTGATTATTCGGGCCATTGAAAATTTATTAGACGATCGATGGGACGAATTTACCTCAACGGGACGGACAACCAAAGTTGACTGGTCATTGCTACAAACAGAAATTGAAGCCACTTTACAGCGACTGGTGAAACGAGAATTACGCAGTCATCCCTTGGTGGTATTTCTCTTACAAATGCCAGAACAACCCCCAGAAACAGAACAACCACAACCACAACCACAACCACAAACACAGACACAGACATCGACGAAAACCTATCGTCGCCGTCGTTCCACAGCATCAGCGACTTTGTAAGTCACTGCTAAGTTGATCAATGTTTCTCTGGTAGGGGTGAACGGCCGTTCACCCCTACCTTTTGATAGGGTAACTTTTCTTAAGCAAACAAGATTGAGGCCCCCTTAAACCCGTAAACTGTAAAGTGGACATATTTGGTAGCGCAGTTAGAAACCTTTAAGGGAAACATCATGGCAACAACCTCTGATCCAAATCAAAAAACGCCCCTAGAAATTCGAGAAATTCAAGAATTAGCGATCGCTATCTCGGCCAAAAATCTCAATCCTACCATGCTATCTCAAGAGTTTCTTAAACAAACTGGCATTGTTCCCAATGAGTGGGAATTAGGGAAACAACCAGTTTTGGGGCCGAATTTATCTCAAGTTACCTTCCAAAATGGGGTCAGTATTGTTGCTCAACCCCGCAATATCACCTTTATGGAGTCTATTGGCACCAAAAACCCCAGTGAATTGAATATACCTAATATTGCTCGTCAGTATGTGGAAAAATTGTCTAATGCTGAGTATCAAGGGTTGTCTATTAGTCCAAAAAGTTTAATTCCCTTTCCAGGGGGTGAAGATGGGGCCAGAAATTATATTACGAGAACCTTGCTTTCTCCTGGTTCTTGGCAAGATTATGGGAAAGCTCCTGTACAAGCGGGGTTAAATTTATTGTATCAGCTAGATCGGTGTCAATTTAGCCTGAGTATTAATGAGGCAAAAATCCAAATGCCCGATCAATCTTCTATTCCTGCTTTATTATTTGCCGGCAATTTTAACTATAATGTGGGCAGTAATAGTCAACAGGAAATCTTGGCACAGTTAAAAAAGGGAATTGATGATTGGAGTTCGGATTTAAAAGACTTTCAGGAAATTGTCAACCAGCGATTTTTAACCCAACAACAGCAAACGGTTTTTCCTGGTGCATAATCTATAGAAATCCCTCAATTTTTGATTATTGGTATAGGAGTTAGCATAACTCCTTTTTTTTGCTTAACTTGGGACTAACATGATTGATTCTATCGAACTTGTTCTGCTAAATCAACACCTACTATAGAAACCAAGTCTGCCTTCGGAGACTAAATTATACCAATTTCCTAAAGTCTAGGGACACATTCTCCTAGGGGTCAACCCTGAGCAGAGTCGAAGCGTTGACCCCTACAATATCCACATCTATAGTCCAAGTTGATGAAAATAGTATAAATCAACTTTGCCTACTTTTGTGATTAATCATTTAATTGTCTCATTGCATCAATGTTTGCTAAATTGAAGATCAATCGTCACGATTAGTGGAATAATGTACGAGATCACATTTAGGCTGCCTTCACTCTTAATTATAGGAGGAATCTTCGTTATTTTCTGTGGTGCCTTATTCTATTTTGTATTCTACAGACAGCAAGCAAAACGAATCAGGGATAAAATGGAAGGAAGGAAACAAGTAGAAACAGAGAGTAATTCACAAAAAATTATAGAAAATCAACTAATCAATCAACAAGAATTACTGAAAACAATTGTTGATAATATTCCAATAATGTTGGCTTTCTTTGACAAAAAATATAATGTTAAGTGGATCAATAAAGAATGGGAAAATATTTTAGGTTCGAGTTTAGAAGACATTGAAAAGGGAGATGTTTTAGCAGAATTATATCCCGATCCTAATTATCGTCAGTATGTTCTCAATTATATTCAATCTGCCCAAGGGATTTGGGGAGACTTTAAAACTTGTTTACCTAATGGCACAATTATTGATACTGCCTGGATGAATATCCGTCTGTCAGATGGTAGTAATATCGGCATTGGACAGGATATTAGTCAACGGAAACACATGGAACTTGCCTTGCAAAAGTCAGAAGAAAAATATCGTTTATTATTTGAAGCTAATCCTCATCCTTTATGGGTATATGATTCAGAAACATTACAATTTTTAGAAGTTAATGAAGCCGCTATTCAACATTATGGTTATTCCCGTCAAGAATTTTTAGAAATGACCATAGAAAATATTCGTCCCGTGGAAGATATTACTATGTTAAGAAAGTTTCTAACAAACCATCCTCATCGGATTCATGAATCTGGAGTATGGCAACATAAAAAGCGCAATGGCGAATTGATTAATGTTGAAATTATTTCTCAGGAAATTATTTATACTGGCAGGAAAGCTAGACTGGTTTTAGCTCATGATATCACTGAGAGTCTTAAGGCGAAACTTGAGTTAAAAAAGAGTGAAAAGCGTTTTCGACGAGCGATTATTCATGCTCCTTTGCCGATTATTATTCATGCTGAAGATGGAGAAGTTTTACAAATTAATGATACTTGGACGGAGTTGACAGGATATACTCATCAGCAGATTCCTACCATTGCTCAATGGACGGAAAAAGCCTATGGAGAAACTAAAGAAATTGCTCGTTCAATCATTGATAATCTTTATTCTTTAAACAACAAAATTGATGAGGGAGAAATTACCATTAAAACCGCTCAGGGAGCAGAAAAAATTTGGCATTTTAGTTCTGCACCTTTAGGGAGACTTGCTGATGGAAGACGGATGGTCATTTCCATGGCAATTGATGTTACTGAGCGCAAAAAAGCAGAAGAACAATTACGACATGATGCCTTACATGATAGTTTAACTGACTTACCAAATCGACTTTTATTAATGGAGCGATTAGAGCAATCAATTCAACGGGCTAAACGCCATAAAAATTATCGGTTTGCTCTGATTTTTCTGGATTTAGATCGCTTTAAACTTATTAATGATAGTTTGGGGCATGTCGTCGGTGATCATCTGTTAATTCGCATTGCTTCTCACTTAAAAAATTGTGTTCGCGTTTTGGATACAGTGGCTCGTTTGGGAGGAGATGAATTTATTATATTATTGGATGATTTACAGGAAGAAATTGAAGCATTACATATTGCAGAACGAATTATTGAAGCCTTAAAAACACCATTTAAAATTGGTGATCGGGACGTTTTTACAACAGCTAGTCTGGGAATCGCTTTTAATAAACAAGAAGATGAAAATGCCTATCATATCCTGAGAAATGCTGATTTAGCTATGTATAAAGCGAAGGAAAAAGGTAAGTCATGTTATGTGATTTTTGATCAAAAAATGCACGTTCAAGCACAAAAATTGCTCGATTTAGAAACTAATTTAAGATTAGCTCTTAAACATCAAGAATTTCTGCTTTATTATCAACCAATTCTCTCCCTTTCTACGAGAAATTTAGCCGGGTTTGAAGCTTTAGTGCGGTGGCAACATCCCCAAAAAGGTTTGATTTCTCCGGCTCATTTTATTCCGGTTGCAGAAGAAACAGGGTTAATTATTCCTTTAGGGGAATGGGTTTTATTAGAATCCTGTCGTCAATTAAAGGGTTGGCAAGAGCAATTTGCTCAGTTTCAACATTTAAAAATAAGTGTTAATCTGTCAAGTCAGCAACTCAAAGATCATCAGATTATTGAAAAAATCGATAATATTCTGAGTCAAACTGGATTAGATGCAAACTGTTTAAAGCTTGAGATTACTGAAAGTATCCTCATGGAAAATAAAAGTATTGCTAGGGATATTTTATTACAATTAAAGGAACGGGGAATCGAGATAAGTATTGATGATTTTGGGACGGGTTATTCTTCTTTAAGCTATCTTCACCATTTACCTGTTGATAGTTTAAAAATTGATCGTTCTTTTGTGATTAATATGAATCAACATCAAGATAATATGAGAGTGACTGAAGCAATTATTACTTTAGCACATCATTTACAGCTTGATGTGATTGCTGAAGGAATAGAAACGGAAAAAGATTTACAGCAATTACGAGATTTAGGGTGTGAATTTGGTCAAGGATATCTCTTTTCTAAACCTTTATCTGGGAAGGAAATTGAAGCAAAACAGTTTTTATTTTGAGTTTGATTAAAATGTGGTTTTAGCTGGCTTTTTAAGTTAATATTTGGGGCTATTTCATTCTTCCTGATGCTGAACCCTTTAGGGTTCAGCTATTATCACTAAGCCCGCCTTCGCTGGCTTCATTCCTATAACCCCAGGCTTTAGACTGAGGGAATTTAAGGTACTTTTAAAGATCGTAAACGGTTTAGGGCTGCAGCTAATTCAAAGCGACGAAATAACACAAAATCTCCCTGAGGAAACTCACTTAAAATATCTAAGCCTTTACTATCAATATCTATCATAACATGAGCTAAAATTTCTGGCAAGGTATTTTGACGATTCATGTATTTATTTTTAGCATAAATAATCGCTGCAGCGATGGCGCGTAATTGCCCTGATTCAACAATTTGTTCAACAGCAGTTAAGTCAATATCTTCTGTCCCAAAAACCACTTCATCTACATCCCTAACTTTCACTTTAACGTCTCGTCTTCCTCGACTGGGATCAATACTTTCAGGAAGGGGAATTCTAGGGGTGATTTTACCGAATTCTTGACCTCCTTCTATTAATCTTTCATTGGGAGTTTGTTGAGCAATTAGTTTAGCTTTTTCTGTAACATCATGAGGTTGAAAATTTTCCATTGCGATGACAGTATTAGCGACATCAAAATAGTCACCACTTCCTCCCATAACTAATATGGTAGATACTCCATATTCTGTATATAATTGTTGAATTTTATCAATAAATGGCGTAATGGGTTCCTTCTCTTTTGCAATTAACTGTTGCATTCTGCGATCGCGGATCATAAAATTGGTAGCAGCCGTATCTTCGTCTACTAATAACACTTGAGTTCCGACTTCTAATGCCTCAATAATATTCGCTGCTTGGGAAGTGCTACCACTGGCATTTGTACTTGAAAAATGATCTGTTGAACGCTGTTGAGGCAACTGATTAATAAATGGTGAAATATTTACTCCTACAATACTTCTACCATCTTCTGCTCTTATTTTTACCGATGATGGATCGCTGACTACGAATTCTCTACCATCCCCAGGAATATGATTATAAATTCCTAATTCTATGGCCCGTAATAAGGTAGATTTACCATGATAACCACCGCCAACAATGACAGTAATACCTTGAGGAATTCCCAGTCCTTTTATCAATCCTTGGTTGGGACAATTAAAAGACACTTCTAGAGATTTAGGAGACTGAAAGGGGATATAATTAGTTTCTAAAGCACGAGAATCAACACCACTTTGACGGGGTAAAATTGAGTTATTAGCAATAAAAGTAACTATTCTTTTTTCCTTTAATTCTTGACGTATCCAGTCCGCATCTTCTGTGGTTTGAACTTGTGTTTGAATAGCTTTTGCATCTAAGGCTTGATATTTCAAAGCTTGCTCAACAATATTAGGAATATCTTCACATAACATTTGAGCCGCTTGACGACCTAAAATACTGCGTCCTCTGGCGGGAAGTCCCACAAAAAAACGAATTTCTATCTCTTTATTATTGACAGTTGCTGCTGTTCTTTTTAATATTTCCTGTCCGACTTTAACAATACTAATTAGACCACTTTTTCCCGTTCCCCGACGACTACTTAATTGTTCACAAGTTTGATGAAATTGACGGATTAAATAATCTTCTAAGGCGATTCTTCTGCTATCAGTTTGATAAAGAATAGCAGGAAATTTAGCGACAGCTTGAGGAATTTTTATAATCAGTTTACTAGGAGAAGCAAAGGGATCGCCTTGCACGTGTTCAATGATTAAGGTAAAATCAGGAAATTGATAACTTCCCTTAATATCTTTATAAGCTTTATAACCCCTGGCATCTATTTTTAATAGGTGATTATATAAGTCTTGATTGTCCATCATAAATAATCTCAAATAAAGAAGGATAAAGGATTATTTTATGGTTTTTTTCCAAAATTATACACAACTCGAAACCCATGATAATAGCTACGATGATTACGTTGCACTTTGTTACGGGTTGCGGAACGACAATAAAAAGGAAAACCACCCCAAGAACCACCACGCATAGGTGAATCTTGCTCATTTCCATCTAACCAAATACTACCATCTGTTGGGGCATTTTTGTAATTTTCATGCCAAGTATCTGCACACCATTCCCACACATTACCGTGCAGATCATATAAACCAAAATTATTGGGAGAAAATTGACCAACTTCTGTAGTTTGTTGACGATAATTTCCAAGGGGTTCTTGTTGATAAGTTGTGCGACTGTTATAATTAGCTAATTCACGGGTAATGGTTTCACCAAAATAGAAGGGAGGATAGGTTTCTTCCCCATCAATTCCTCGATAATGACTGGGGTTAAGAATAGCACGACAAGCATATTCCCATTGTGCTTCACTGGGTAATGTAACATCTATTCCTATCGTTTGAGATAGCTTTTCACAAAATTCTAAACAATCATAAAAAGAAATGTTTTCAATCGGTCTATTTTTCCCTTTAAAATGAGCAGGATTATTTCCCATTATCATCTCCCATTGTGCTTGAGTAATAGGATATTTACCCATACAAAAAGAAGCAACTGTTACCCAATGTCTAGGTTGTTCAGTTTTACTATCTCGACTTTCTAATTTAGGACAACCCATGAAAAATTTACCCCCTTTAATTGCAACCATATCCAAGGTAACACCTTGTCCTAAGTCAATGCTAAATGACTGATTTTCTTGCCTTTGACGGTTAATAATTTCCCCTTTTTTATTAACGGTAATGACTTCAAATTGAAAGTTTTTAGGGGAACTAATGCGGTTTTTGTCTGGTTTTCTTGGGGGGGTAGGTGTGGGAGGTTGGGAAAGTGTGGGAGGTTGGGAAAGTGTGGGAGGTGTGGGAGGTGTGGGAGGTGTGGGAGGTTGGGAAAGTGTGGGAGGTTGGGAAAGTGTGGGAGGTGTGGGAGGTGTGGGTAATTTATTCCTTTTCAAGGGATTAAATAATAATATCCCTAACCTGAAAATGAGAATTCCTAAACTTATCAAAGCTACATAATTAAATGATTTTTCCCAGAGAGTTAAAGACGGAGAAGATGAAGAATAAAAAACTAATTTTATAGACCAAGTTATGACAAGTCCTAAACTTACCCAGGCGGTATAATCAAGTAATTTCTCCCATTTTCTTAAACTATTTTTAAGGGTTGTTTCAGTTTGAGTTAATGCTGAGGATGATGTTTCAGTAATAACTAAAGGTTGAGATAAAGAAGCAGATAAATTTAACGCTTGTAAAATTTCCTGAGCATTATCATAACGATCTTGAGCCAAATGTTGTAACATTTTATCTAAAATATTCCCCAAGTTTCCATCAATTTTTCGCCCTTGTTTTTCTAAAATCTCTCGCCATAACCAACTGGCAGTATTACTATCATAAATTAGGTCATTTTGATTACTTTCAGAGGGTAAACATCCGGTGAGTAAACGGACACAAGTTGCCCCTAAACTATAGATATCACTACTTGGTTGAGGATGACCCGTCATTTGTTCTATAGAAGCATAACCAGGGGTATAAATTAATGTTCCAATGGTTTTAGAAACTTCTTTAACACCACCAAAATCAATTAAAACTAATTTATGATCTTGATGACGACGCATAATATTATCAGGTTTAATATCTCGATGTAATAAGTTTCTTTGATGGAGATAATCTAAAACAGGTAGTAAATCTTGTAATAAGGATTTAATTTTTTCTTCCCTAAAGTTTCCCTCTCGCTCAAATTCACTAATTAAGTCATCTCCCTCGATATATTCTTCAACTAAATAGAGAGAATTTCCCTCTTCAAAATGATCATAAATAGCGGGAATTTGCTCATGTTTTAAGGTGTCTAATATTTCTGCTTCCCGTTTAAATAATTCTTGTGCTGTTGCTAAAGCTTTTCCTTGGATAGCAGCAATGAATTTTTTTAAAACCCGTTTTCTACCCCGAAAATTTTGGTCTTCTACTAAATAAGTTCGGCCAAAAGTTCCCTCTCCTAAAACCTGAAGAACTTGATAGCGATCGCGGAATTGATAACCGAGAGTAGTTTGGGCTAATTCTTGACCACACCCTTGACAATATTGGTGAGTATTCGGGTTATCAGGAGAGGGACAAGTTGGGTTAAGACAATAAAGAGACATGATGTTAGCAGTCAGAATTCCGTAGGGGCATAATATATTATGCCTCTACTTGTATTTTTTTATTGCCCTTCACCACCCCGACGCTTATGATCGAGAATAAATGATTCTACCAGGCTAACATCTTCTTTAGAACCAATCACTAAAGGACTTCTCGCATGAAGTTTATTAGGAATAAGATCTAAGATAGGTTGTAACCCATCACTCGCTTTTCCTCCTGCTTGTTCTATCAAAAACGCTAAGGGTGCAGTTTCATAAAGTAAGCGTAATTTTCCTTCAGGTTTCTTAATAGTACCAGGGTATAAAAACACACCCCCTTGCATCAAAATTCGGTGAATATCTCCTACTAATGCCCCACTATAACGGGCAGTATAACCTTCATGACGATGAACATAACGAGTGTAGTCTCTAATCGCTTCATCCCACTGCCAAAAATTCCCTTCATTGGTACTATAAACAGGCCCATGGTCGGGGATTTTAATATTTTCTTGGGCCAAAATAAACTCCCCTAAACTGGGGTCAAGCAAGAAAGAATGAACCCCATGACCAATAGAATAAACCAACATGGTAGAAGGGCCATAAACAATATAACCTGCGGCTAATTGTTCCCGTCCATTTTGCAATAAATCACTACCTTCTCCGTCTAAATCTTCCCCTACTTGTTGACGAATAGCAAAGATTGATCCCACACTCAAATTAATATCAACATTGGATGATCCATCAATCGGATCATATAGCAAAGTATAACGACCAATGGGACAATTTTCAGGGATATAATAGGGTTTATCCATCTCCTCAGAAGCAAGACGACAAACTAACCCACTTTGCTTAAAAACGGAGATAAACACATCATTAGCAAAGATATCCATCTTTTTGACGGACTCTCCTTGCACATTGGTTTCTCCGGTAAACCCTAACACATCAGCCATTAAACCGGCCCGACTGAGACGACGGGCGATTAACTTGCCAGCCAGGGCAATGCGGTTCATAATAGCACTGAGATCCTGTGCTTCAGGGGAAAAACTCTTGAGTTGCTGTAAAACGTGGCGGGAAAGAGTGGTACAGTCGCGGTCAAGGCTATGTTCAGGAATTACGAGGGGCTGTAAACTTGTCATAATGAAGTCAGAATTTCAGAATATCAATTGGGTGTAGGGTGTAGGGACACCGCTTTAATTCAGAAGTCAACTGTTTGACTTCACAAATGTTATTACCGATCTTAATCAAAAATAGTTGAAACTGCGGATAACTTTAGACTAGCTTCAGGTTAGGTTAATAATTAATAGCTGTTCACCATGAACAATTTATCAATGTTATCTTAGAAAAGTTAAAAAATTAAGGTTAGCGGTTGTGGCGGAGGTTAAATATTTAAGTGGCCATCACCACACAATCTCTTCCTTGGGCTTTAGCTTGATATAAAGCTGCATCTGCATTCGATAACAGTTGAGAGACAGTCATCCCTTTTTCGGGATAACTTGCAACCCCAAAAGAAGCCGTAATTTGTCGTAAATGTTGCCCTTGATATTTAACAATTAATTGTTTAATTCCTTGACGAAGTTCTTCGGCCCGATATTGGCTTTCTTCTAGACTAGCATCAGGCAAAATTAAGGTTAATTCTTCTCCGCCATAGCGACAAGCAATATCAGAACCCCGAACACTTTTTTGTAAAAATTCTCCTACCACCCGCAACACGATATCACCAGCTTCATGACTATAATCATCGTTAAAGCGTTTAAAATGATCGATATCCACCATAATCACCCCTAGAGTTTGTTGGTGGCGTTTGGCCCTTGACAATTCCCGTTCTAAAGAAGCCTCTAAATAACGACGGTTAAACAGTCCCATTAAGGGGTCACGGATACATTCTTGTTGTAAGGTTTCCCTTAATTTTAAGTTGCCTAATGCTAAGGCTAAATGTTCCGCAACCGTCGCCACAAATTGTTGTTTTTCCTCTGATAAAAAGGTTTTTTTGCGATCATATAAATAAATTAATCCCAAGGTTTCTCCCCTTGCTGTCATCGGTAAACAAAGGGAAGCATTTTTGTTAGGACTGTTCATGTCAACATGGGAACATAACAAACCACAACCACTATGAACTGTGTGCAAACGTCCTCGTCTCAAGGCCCAGCAATCATTGGGAGAAAAGACTAATTCACTATTAGTTTGTACTCCCCAAGTTGTCATCGCTTCCATGAGTTTATTGTCTTGATTAAATACAAAAATTGACCCTGAAACCCCTTGAAATAAACGAGGAACTTGCATTTTTAAAAGCTTTTGAGCTTCATCTAGAGAAAGACAAGCTTGTAATAATTCAATGGTTTCTCCTAACATCACAATATCGTGATTAACTATCTCTAATTGTTTGACAGATGCCTTTAATTTGCTATTAGTTTGTTTTAACTCTTTCTCAAATCGTTTGCGTTCGGTAATATCCGTCGCCGTAATCACAATCCCGATAATTTGCTTATTTTTGTCACAAATTCCATCAGCATGAAGGCAAAGCTGTCTCTTTTGACCTTTAGGAGAACGAATCCCTAATTCACCACGCCAGGAATTACTGCCTTCAGCAATGGCATTAATTACAGTTTGATAACGAAAATAATCTTGATCACAAAATATTTTTTTCAAACCGCCCATCTCGTTCAAAGTGTCTGGTGTATAGCCAAACAATTCCACAAAAGCAGGATTATGATAGAGAGATTTCCCCTTTTTATCGAGAATACTAATCGCTTCACTCGAACTTTCCACCGCCGTACTAATTTGTAATAGAGTCTCTTCTAATTTTTTATGTTCAGTAATATCAATACAAGACCCAATATAACCGACAAATTCCCCTTCAGATGTCAAGCGAGGAACCCCACGACTTAATAACCAACGATAGTTACCATCAAAATGCTTCAGGCGGAATTTTTGTTCAAAACTAGCTGGTTTTTTAAAGGCGTTTAAATAGGTTTTTAAATAACTAGATTTATCCTCAGGATGTAGATTTTTTTGCCAACCGTCGTTTAATTGTTCTTCTAAAGATTGTCCTGTGAAAGTTAACCAAGGTTGACTGACAAAGGTAAATTCTCCTTGGGTTCCTGCCATCCAAATTAACACTGGGGCTGTGTCGGCCAGGAGGCGAAATCGCTCTTCACTTTCTTTGAGGGCCGCTTCTGCCTCTTGACGTTCCGTTACATCTCTTAAAGAGGCTAAATATGCAGTTTCTTGATTCCAAGGAATTTTCGCCACTCGCATCTCTGCAATAATTAATTGCCCTGTAGGACGAAAAATCGTGATTTCTGTCTCATCATTACTGACAGGCATTCCTAAACAATGATTGATTAATTGATTCCCTGAACGGCCCAATAATTTTTCAGCGGCCGGATTGACAAATTGGATATAGCCTTCCTGGTTAACAATAATTAAAGCATCAGCTACCCCTTGCAAGATGATTTCAAAATCAGTTTTAGTATGATTTTGTTGGCTTAATACCTGAATTTCTTGCTTTTTTGCCTTTAATTCCTGTTTTAATTGTTGATTCTCCGCTATTAATTGGGCAATTAATTGTTGTTTACTGTCCTCTCTCGATTGATGGAACCCCACGGTTTTCTGCCCCGACACTGATTGATTCTCCGTTTCAGGTTGTTTTTGAGAGGGAGAAGTCTCAGACACCAAGATGTCTAATCGGTGGTTGGGTTGGAATTTCATGATTTTTAGGGGTCAACAGGAGTTTGCTCTTCATTATCGAGTCTCACAAGGAAACACAGATTAAATTTTAGAGTATTTTTATTTTATCAACAACCATCAACTAGCGGTTAGTTGTTTGGTTATATCTAAAAATCAAGTAAGCTTGTTACTTTAAAAGACAGTTATATCATAGTGCTATAATAAGGGGGATGATTGAGAAATAGCTGTAGACGCTAACCTAAAATATTAGAGCGACCCTGAAAAGTTGTTAGTAATAAACCAAATTCCATGACGAATAAAAAGATTAACTTAACCATCATCGGTGCAGGATTATGGGGACAAGCATTAGCCACCTTAGCCAAATATAATGATCAGAATAATGTCCGAATCTGGTCACGAAAAAGTACAGAATCTTTAGCCGATATTGTTCAGGAAGCATCGGTCATTGTTTCTGCAGTTTCCATGAAAGGGGTAAGACCGACTATTGAGAAACTTCAAGCCTTAAAAATTCCCGAAGAAACCATTTTTGTCAGTGCAACAAAAGGATTAGATCCTGTTACAACCTTAACCCCTTCTCAAATTTGGCAAGAAACCTTTCCTACCCATCCCGTGGTGGTATTATCAGGGCCCAATTTATCAGAAGAAATTAAAAAAGGACTGCCCGCGGCCACCGTTGTTTCTAGTGAGAATATAACCGCCGCAGAAACTGTGCAAGAAATCTTTTCATCGGATATTTTTCGGGTTTACGTGAACAATGATCCCATCGGTACAGAATTAGGAGGAACCCTGAAAAATGTCATGGCGATCGCTTCTGGGGTTTGTGATGGCTTACAGTTAGGAACTAATGCCAAATCTGCCCTATTAACCCGTGCGTTACCGGAAATGATTCGTGTCGGAATGGAATTAGGAGCTTCCCCAGAAACTTTCTTTGGCCTATCAGGATTGGGGGATTTAATGGCAACTTGTGATAGTTCTTTATCCCGTAATTATCGCGTCGGTTATGGTCTTTCTCAAGGGAAAACCTTAGAGGAAATTCTCCTAGATTTAAAAAGTACGGCAGAAGGGGTTAATACGGCGAATGTGTTGGTAGATTTAGCTAAGAAATACAGAATAGCCATTCCCATTTCCCGCCAAGTTTACCGACTGTTAAATGGCAAAATTACCGCACAAGAAGCTGTCCAAGAATTAATGGCCAGAGATCTTAAAGCGGAGTTTGATGACCTAGATTTTACTTAACTGAAGACTACCGAGTTGTTAAATCAGCCATTAGCTAAAAACCCAAAAAATCAGCTAATGGCTTCTTTGTTGTTGATTGAGATTATGAGATTATGACGGTTGTAAACCCCCAAAAAAGAACTCGAAATTTCTTAGAACTTTGGAACATGAGTTTTGGTTTTTTTGGCATCCAATATGGGTGGGCTTTACAAATGGCCAATACCAGTGCAATTTATGAATATTTAGGGGCTAATCCTGAACAAATTCCCTTACTTTGGTTAGCGGCCCCAGTAAGTGGTTTAATTGCTCAACCCATTATTGGTTATATGAGTGATCACACTTGGGGCCCTTTAGGCCGAAGAAGACCTTATTTTTTAGTCGGTGCAATTTTAAGTTCCTTGGCTTTAATCTTAATGCCTAACGCTTCAAACCTGTGGATAGCTGCTGGATTGTTGTGGATTTTAGACACATCAGTTAATATTAGTATGGAACCTTTTCGGGCTTTTATTGCTGATTTACTCCCCAAAAAACAGCATACAAAAGGCTTTGCCATGCAAAGCTTTTTTATCGGTTCAGGAGCCGTTATTGCCTCTCTTTCTCCCTGGATATTGACTCATTTATTCAACTTAAATAATCATTCTCCTGCACCGAATACCATTCCCCTTACTGTTAAAGTCTCTTTTTATATCGGGGCTTTTGTTTTTTTTAGTACCGTCCTTTGGACAGTATTAACGACAGAAGAAAAACCACCAAAAAATTTAGAAGCCTTACAAAAATCCGTAAAAAATCAAAGTATAGGCAATAAATTTCTGGAAATTTTTTCCTTAATTAAAGCCATGCCAAACACCATGAAACAATTGGCAATTGTGCAGTTTTTTACCTGGTTAGGTATCTTTTGTTTATTTTTGTATTTTCCCCCGGCCGTTGCTCATAATATCTTTGGAGCAGTCAACGAAAATTCAACCCTTTATACGGAAGGAATTGAATGGGCAGGAATTTGTATTGCTGTTTACAATGGGGTGTGTTTTCTCTTTTCTTGGCTGTTACCAAAACTAACAGAAATAACCAGTAAAAAAATCACCCATTCTGTTTGTTTATTGTGCGGCGGAGTGGGAATTATTTCCTTATTCTGGATAGAAAATCCCTATTTTATTCTGTTACCAATGGTCGGTTTTGGCATGGCTTGGTCAAGTACCTTAGCCATTCCCTATGCCCTGTTATCGCCGACGATTCCTGAGAAAAATATGGGACTATACATGGGACTTTTTAACGCCTTTATTGTTATTCCTCAAATTTTTGCTGCCCTTGGTTTAGGTTGGATTATGCACAATTTTTTAGGAAGTAATCGTCTACTTGTTGTTGTTTTAGGTGGCTTTTCTCTCATGGTAGCAGCTTTATTAATCCACAGTGTAGACGAGGCAGAATCAGTTAATAAAACTCAGCAAAAATTGAGTCTTTCTTAGAGGATAGGGAATAAGCTAAAACCCATTTAAAATGCGTTTTAGCAAGGCAAAAGGGAAGAGGGTTGTAGCCTTTTTTCTAGTGATCGCTTGATAAATTCCTGACACTAAATCAAATTAGAGAAAGTGCTTTTACCTTGGCGATCTTATCGGCACTCAATCCTTGTAATTCCCCAATTTCTAACCAGTCTTCTTTGAGCAATTGAGCAAAGACAAAAATTAACATCGAACTACGAAAATCATATTTACCATCGAGATCATGCCTTCTTGCACTGAGAAAATCATGCAGTTTCCATAGTTCATCTGGATTGGTCGCTTTTTGAGCTTGTTGTTTAACTTCTGCCATCATTGAAGCGACTTCACGACGATAGGCTGTATCAAAAGCAGCCTTGGCAACTTTTTCTTCTTGAGGTGACCATTGAGTTTCAGAAAGGGGCATTGTCAGCATTAATAGTTTTTTGAATTTATACAATCTAAGAACATTATTTTTCTGATCTAGCCGTCAAAGCATAGGCTACTAGATCCTCAAAAGTCGTGAGCTAGTGCTTATTGTCTATTGCCTATGGTATTGTGCTATATCAATGCTAATTATAATAGTTTTTGGTGACTTTGGGAAATGAAAGTTGCTTGAGGCAGTTGAAACCAAGGAATTTGGGGAAAAGCGTGGTGTTCTTGATGATAGAAGCCAAAGTGATAACAAGTTAGTAAGGACCAGCAATTCCCTAAAAAATGAGTGGGGTGCGCCCTGTTTGGCCAAGATATGGCTTTGCCATGAGGCAAATATGTCCCAAAAAAGAAAAGCTGAAGCGAACTCAAGACCAGAGGAACCAGGAAAAATAGTAATAAATTTAAGTAAGCAACATCAAATAAAGCATGAAAAAAGAGAGACAATAGAGCGATCGCCCCCAAAAATTTGATAAATTGGGCAACAGAAAAGTAACTGCACAGGAATTTACAATACCAAAAAATTGCCTGACAATGGACTCCATCATGGAAGTCAGGATCGCCAATTTGTGCCGGGTTTAAATGGTGATTTTGATGATTGTTTTGACAATTTTCATAGGACAAGCAAGCATATAAACTGACGGCTATTTGACCTATTTTTTGGTTGAGAAGAAGATTGTGAGGAACGAGATTGCCATGCATCGCATCATGGGCAAGGATAAATAACCCTGTGTGTAAAAAAGAGCGAACCCCTACTCCTACGGCGATCACCATCCAACTCATCTGGGTCAGGGGAAAAGCCATGAGGACAAGGCCACTGCTTAGCCACAATAAAAGAATAGCGATCGCCAGCCATAAACCCAAATATGATTCCTGTTTCTGTAATACCATGATTTCCGTTGTAGGTTGACAAAAAAGCGTCCCCTCTGAGGACGCTCTCATTTTAGTCAGCAGAAAAATTTGGAGATATCCCAGTCCAAATCGCCAACAAGTCTCTATTTACGCACCAAGTTTAAAAGTTCCTTGGCAGATGCCAATAAATCAACCGCAACAAAGAATATTTGGCCATCAGGATTTAACAGAAAACGCCAAGCAATATTCATGCCGACATTTGCACCAAACCAAGGGGTTTGACAAGTCCCAGTGACCTTAATTTGCAGGAAATCATCATTAGCTGGTTCACTCACACCCCGTTCAGGTACAAGTTTAAGATTTTGACATTCTTCTCTAAAGAAACGAAGTATAGATTCTTTTCCCACAATAGGGCGTTGGAAAGGCGGTTGGAGCGCACCATCTTCTGCAAACAATTTAATCAGGGCATCAAAATCATTGGCATTGAGATTGGTCATATATTGAATAATGGTGGGATTATCAATTCCTTCGATAGTCACCTTTTCGCGCTTAGAGACTTCCGTGGGTACAACGACAGGTTCAGATAGACGCTGATAGTCCTGAATCTTGTTCGGATCATAGCCCATGTCTACCACTGCATTTCTCAAAACAGTGATTTGCTGTCCGGGTTCAAGACTACAAATGGTTGCGAGAATTGCCGAAGCATTCGCAGAAAGTTGATAACCGGGAGGAATGGGAGCAACAAATCCTTCGGACATCCATTGACCTAGACGATACCAAAAGCCCAGCTTAATGTTGGCCGTCCATGTTGCATAGGTACGATTGATGGGGGTATCGATCCGATTGGCTAGATCGCACATGGCTTGGGATTGTTCCCTGAAGGACATTTCCTTAATCTGTGCCAAAGTCAATTCAGCAAACTGCATATTAGCCGCTCCAGGAGCCGCAATCGTAATGTTTTTTCCCATTTCTAAGTAAGCAAACCAAATCAACGCCAGTTGATCTTCTGCACTAAGCTGGTTAAAACGGGCTGTTGTTGCGGGAACAGCATCTGCGGCCAAGGTATTGGAAAAGATATTACGTGCTGTATCAACGGTGTAAGGCATAAATTACTCCATTAGATGCTGAATTTGACAGAAGAAAAAACTTTTTTCTTCGTCCAAAGTTTGTGATTAGGTCAAGTCTAACATGGTGAGTGATCGCTTATTAGGAGTATTTAGATTCAAAGTTCTTCTTGTAACATTTGCTGATAAATTTTAGGCAAATGGGAACTCATAGAATTGGTTTCAATACCATAGCCTAAACTTGTCCAAGTTCCTGATAGTAATCGTAATACCTCCTCAATTTTGCCGGCTTGCAATAATTGGGAAATATTCACTCCCCAGGCTTTCGGATCGCTTAACCAACGATAAACGACCTTATCTTGATATTCGGGTTCAAAACTGTAGGATTTCCACCAAAATAGTCCTGAAGAGTTGGGATGATATCGTTTAGCTTTGCTGGCCCAGGTAGTATTTAGGAATTGATATCGCCCGGCTGCGGTGGTACAGTTTCCTTGATTGGGGCCGGTTACAATCCTAATACAAATGTCAGGATGTTGGTCTAAATTCGAGACATATTGACCCCCATAGAGAACATGGTAAGGTTTGCTGACATTTGCCTCACTAGCAGTAATTGTCCGCATTAATGCCCGAATATAGGGATCGCCCCCTTTCATGACTAAGGGTTGAATTTTAGCGGTTGATTGGGTTTTAGGAAAAAGAGAAAAGGGATTAAAATCATGAATTGATGAGTATAATAACCAACCTCCTGTCATTAAAACAACAGAAGTAATAAAGGTTTGATAAATACGGCGAAATGGGTAATCATAGGGATTAGTATTTTTCCGCAAAACTCAACCTCAACAATATGTTTGATGATCGTGAAGATCTTATAAAACCCTAAAAATAAAAGGATAGCGAAAGATTTTATTCGGGTCACTTAATACCTGAATAATGGCAAGAATCGGCATAATTAAAGTAAAAATTCCTAAAATTCCTAACAATAGCCAACCAATAATAATTAAAGTAAGAATGCCAAAAATAATACCATAAAGCCAAATATTTAGGTGAAAGTTTAAGACTTCTTTGGCATTACTTTGAATGGTGGCATCATCAGAAATAAATAAAATAGCAATTGGGATACCAATTGAGACAACAGTCGCACTAAAAAAAATAGAACCGTGACATAAGGCAGACAATAACTTGCGTTTTGCTAATTCTTCACTCATAGAAAATTTTCTCAGAACTCACCACTTCTTATCATAATTAAGAGTGCGCTAATTGAGCAACGCACTCTTTCTTAATTAACCATTAACAAGCAGTTGCTGAACAGACTTTACTAATCGCTTTTTCAAGAATGGCGGCTGCTTGATTAACCTCTTCCTCAGACACAATTAAAGGCGGAACAAAGCGTAACACTTTTGGACCTGCCGGGGCTAATAATAACCCTTCTTCCATGGCCGCCTTAACAATATCAATAGCAGTAACAGACATCTCCTCATTGATTTCCATACCGTTAATTAATCCCCAACCTCGTACATCCGTAAATAGGGTAGGATCTTTTTGAGCGATCGCCCGCAATTTGCTGCGTAATTGTTCCCCACGGGCTTGTACATTGTGTAAGAGATGATCTTTTTCAATGGTGTGTAAAACAGTCAAAGCAGAAGCACAAGCAAAGGGGTTGCCGCCAAAGGTGCTGGCGTGGGTTCCTGGGGTAAACACATCGCAGAATTTTTTACACATCATGGCCCCAATGGGAATACCCCCGGCTAACCCTTTCGCGCTGGTAAAGATATCAGGTTCAACCCCCAAATTTTCATAGCCCCAAAGTTTTCCGGTGCGTCCCACTCCCACTTGGACTTCATCAAAGACCAAGAGAATATTATTCTCATCACAAATCTTTCTCAGACGCAAGAAATAATCCATATCACCAGGGCGCACTCCCCCTTCTCCTTGTAAGGGTTCTAACATGATTGCTGCTACCCGACGGTTGCCTTCATCAATATCAGCGATCGCGTGTTCAACGGCTTTGATATCATTGTAAGGAACATATTCAAATCCAGGCATCAAAGGGGCAAAATCCTGTTGATATTTGGGTTGTCCTGTGGCGGTAATGGTGGCTAAAGTTCGTCCATGAAAACTCCCTTTGGCGGTTAAAATAACCGGTTGCTCTAAAAAGTCGAGAACAGTATGGGCATATTTACGAATCAGTTTAATAGCTGCTTCGTTAGCTTCTGCCCCAGAATTACAGAAAAAGACCCGATCCGCGCAGGAATTTTCCACAATCCACTGAGCCAGTTCTCCTTGTTGGGGAATATAGTATAAATTGGAGACATGGTGTAGCTTTTGGATCTGTTGGGTTACTGTTTTAATTAGGGCAGGATGGGCATGGCCTAGGGTACAGGTGGCAATACCCGCCACAAAATCAAGATATTCCTTTCCTTCCGTGTCCCAAAGATGACAACCTTCTCCTCGTTCCATGGCGATAGGAAACCGCCCATAGGTGTGCATCACATAGGTGTCAAATTCATTGGTATCAAAGGCTTTAGCTGGCGTGTCTATTAGGGTGTTGTGACTCACGGTTAGCTCCTAGAAAAGTCGCGTTACGCTCTATGGGCAATTGTAATCAAAGTTAGGGATAACATTAGGATTTGTTTAGTTTTTCCCCAGATTCTATCTTAGCTAAATTCTCAATGATCAATACAAATTGCCTTACTTATCGGGGCATAGTAGTATATTTAAGCTCTGAGTTTTAAAGGCTTCTTCGTTGATTATGACCTTTCCCAATTTTCATCAATATGGTTTGGCGTTACATACTAGCAGTTCTCAACTCGGACTGAGTCTGAGTGACTTTGCTCAAGATACTTATACAAAAACTTGGGATTTAGATCGAGAATTATCTAATTATTTACATCAATATTTATTAGACTTTATTGACCAGAAAACTTGGCAGCATTTCAAGTTTATTGCTGTGGCGAAAGGGCCAGGCAGTTTTACCAGTAGCCGCATTGGTGTGGTAACAGCCCGAACTTTAGCCCAACAATTAAATATTCCTCTGTTTGGGGTTTCTACCTTAGCTGCTTTCGCTTGGTTTCATCAAGATAAATATGATATTAATTCCCCTATTCCGGTACAAATGAAAGCTTCAAGAGGTCAATTATATGGGGCAATTTATACTAAAAATACTGAGAATACAGGATTAAAAACAATATTAGAAGATTCCGTCATGATGCCGGAGGAATGGACACAAAAGTTACAGGATTTACAGATTTTTAGTCAACCTTTAATCACCCCATTAGCTTTAGGCATGACGGCTAATAGTGTATTAGAATTAGCTGATTATGACTGGCAACAGGGAAAACGCCCCCATTGGTCAGAGGTGATTCCTTTTTATGGAATGTCTGTGGTTACTTAATAATGAGTGTTTAAACTTTTTCCTTTAACTTATTAATCAATTCAGCTTTTTTGAGACTACTATATCCCGTTATTCCTGTGTCTTTTGCCAATTGTTTTAACTCCCTGACTGTTAATTTATTTAATTCTGATTTAACTATAATTGGTTCAGGTTCAGGTTTAGGTTCAGGAGTTAAATAGAATACTTGTTTAAGAGAATCTAATTTTTTCCCTTTAGTAATGCCACATTTAAGCTTAGTTACTGGCTCAAAATTCTTCCAAAACTTACAATCAGATTCATCGATTTTATTGGTTGCAACCGCTAAATTTACCCCTTTTAAGGGTTTGTCTCCTTCTTCAATTAGATAACGAAGTGCTGATTTAATTTCATCTCTAGATGCAGTAGAAAGATTAATTTTAGGAATGGTTTCTCTGGCTAAAACTTGACTGATTTCTTCTGCTTCTTGACTAGCTTCAGCAATAATACACCAAACCCTTTCTAATTGGGCAGCTTTTGCCACTGCATAAACAAATAGAAATAGGGATTTAAGTCAAAATTTTCCTCTGCTTGTGTTTTTTCAATTACTACTTGAATTGCTTTATCAGTTATTCGTTTTTGCGCTTTAGTCATAATTTCTCCATTAAAAAAAATAGGTAAAGAAATTGGATTTCCTTTGCCTTTATATTTCTCTATTTCCGGTATAAATTGACTAATCGTTATCGCTGCATTTCTTAAAGAAGAAAGATTATTATGTTTAGTCGGAATTAAAACAGCGTTAGCCGCGTAAATCGAACTTTCACTAAAGAAATTTTTATTAGGAGGACTATCAATAAAAATGTAATCATATTTTTGTCTTAATTCTTCTATGAGTTTACTCAGTGTCCGTACATTACAATATTGTCGTAATTCTAACTCAGAATCGCTGATTGATTGTTGATTATTGGAAGCAGGAATAATATCAATGTTACGCTCCGTGTCATTAGGAAAGACATGACTAAAATTAACAATCGTTAAAGCCAAATCTTGACTTTCACCTTTTAAAACATTAAACAATGTAATTTCATTAGGTTTTATTCCTAAAGAGTTGGTTAAATCTCGCTGTTGAAAATCAAAATCAATCACTAGGACTTTTTTACCTAACATAGATAAAACTCCGGCTAAATTGACTGTTGTTGTTGTTTTTCCTACTCCTCCTTTATTATTATAAATGGCTACTGTTAAAGCGCGAGGTGGATTCCAGATTGTTTGTTTAAAGTTAGCAATAATGGCATCAATATTATCTTCAGTAATTTTAATACAACGAGAAGCGGGATAAATGACTTTATTGTGTTTGCGAAATAATTGAACATGATTAGCATTACAAATTAATCCCCATTGAACTGTTTTAGAATTGGGATCAAGTAAATATCCTTTTAACTGTTGTACTGTCTTTCTATAGGTAGCCGTTCCTTCCGTTAAATTAATATTTCTTCCCTTAGCTTCTAAAATAAGATAAGGGTTAATCGGATTATGACTAAATCTATCTGATGTTTGGTTTTTTCGTGCAGCAAAATCAACTGTTACATTACCCGCATTTTTCCTTCCTGTGGGAAATTGAGGGAATATTTCATCAGGACAATTAAATCCTAAAGCTTCTAGAAAAAAAGTAATAAAACTAGCACAAACAGGAGGTTCCTTCGCATTTTCTGGTAATTCCTTCCAGCGAGACTTGAGATCAGGCATTGTTGCGACCATTGATTTTACTTCTGAGTGTAAATACTTAATTGTTAAAGGTTAATGCTCTAACAATAGTATGCCCAGAATTCTTAGAGAATCTAACAGTTGTGCAAAATAAATTTGTGAAGATTTAGATCTCCGAAAAATTTCTAACTGATAATTACTTTAAAAGTATCAACAATATGATCAACGAATTCTTGTTGAATATTCATGACCCTCCCTTAAATCATTTCTTGACCAAGGGCTTCACTTTCCACAAAATCTATCACATCATCTGGGTATTGAAAGTCATGGGGAATACTAGATAATAATTGATCTAGGGTCGAAACATTTTGCTTCTTAGTAATGACAAGAGCATCTTTTGATTCTGTCAATTCTACAATTGAGTTTTCATCAATGCCAAAACTTTCAGCAATTTTTTGAGGAATAGGAAATCCGATACTATTACCCCATTTTTTTAATTGTATATCCATTCTTATGTCTTGAACTACCTAGTTATACATTGATAAAATTATAAGCAATTAATCTTATGAATTGATCTAAGCCTATCTGTAACCCAGATTGTTAAGCAATGTAACAAAATTGTTAAGCTCTATTTCAAATTTGAGAGATTTTGACTGATCGCTGTCTTTAAAGTGAACCTCTATGATACGATGCAATCCGTAATCCCTTCTGGAAATAGGAGAATAGCCTTGGTTTTACGGGTTGCTGTTGTCGGTTCAGGGCCGGCCGGATCTTCCGCCGCCGAAACATTAGCAAAAGCTGGCATTGAAACATACTTATTTGAGCGTAAACTAGATAACGCCAAACCCTGCGGTGGTGCCATTCCACTCTGTATGGTCAGCGAATTCGATCTACCGCCAGAAATTATTGATCGACGGGTGAGAAAGATGAAAATGATCTCTCCGTCCAACATTGAAGTTGATATCAATCTTGATCGACAAGATGAATATATTGGAATGTGCCGTCGAGAAGTTCTAGACGGGTTTTTACGCGATCGCGCCGCTAAAACGGGAGCTAACCTGATTAACGGAACGGTTTACCAATTAGATCTTCCTAAAACTAACACCGATCCCTACACTCTCCATTATGCCGATCATGGCAACGGAAACGCCCAAGGGGAAATGAAAACCCTCAAGGTTGATGTGGTAATTGGAGCAGATGGGGCCAACTCTCGCGTTGCTAAGGCCATTGATGCGGGAGATTATAATTATGCGATCGCCTTCCAAGAGCGCATTCGTTTACCCCAAGACAAAATGGCTTACTATGAAGACCTAGCCGAGATGTATGTGGGTAAGGATGTGTCTCCTGACTTCTACGCTTGGGTATTCCCGAAATATGACCACGTGGCCGTAGGTACGGGAACCATGAAGGTCAATAAATCCATGATTAAAGGGCTACAAGCTGGAATTCGCGCCCGTGCAGCCCGTAGACTGGAAGGGGGAGAAATTATTAAAGTAGAAGCTCATCCCATTCCTGAACATCCCCGTCCCCGTCGTGTGGTGGGTCGTGTCGCGTTGGTAGGAGACGCAGCAGGGACTGTTACTAAGTCTTCTGGGGAAGGAATCTATTTTGCCGCTAAGTCCGCCCGTATGTGTGCAGAAACCATCGTAGAAGTGACGAATGCGGGTCAACGTATTCCCACGGAAGAGGATTTAAAACTGTATCTCAAACGTTGGGATAAGCAATATGGTATGACTTACCTGGTTTTAGATATTCTACAACGGGTCTTCTATCGTTCTGATGCTTCCCGTGAGGCTTTTGTGGAAATGTGTTCTGATAAGGACGTACAACGGATGACTTTTGATAGTTATCTCTACAAAACCGTTGTCCCGGCTAACCCCTTAGTACAGATGAAAATTACCGCCAAAACCATTGGTAGTTTATTACGGGGTCATGCCTTAGCTCCTTAATTTTAAATAAGTTTAAGTCAAGTGCTTAGGGTGGGGTATCCTCACCCTATTTTTTTAGGGAAGGTTGGAAGGTTAAAGCCTTGCCGGAAACAAGATTCTGATGATATAATAATGAATTGTGTCTAAATTTTATATAAGTTCATGCCAAAACTAAAAACGCGCAAGGCTGCCGCTAAGCGTTTTCGAGCAACAGGCAGCGGCAAAATTATGCGACGAAAAGCTTTCAAGAACCACTTATTAGACCATAAGAGTCCTGAAAGAAAGCGTCGTCGTTTGTCCCAGATGACTTTAGTCAGTGAACAAGATGAACCGAACGTTCGTTTGATGCTTCCCTATCTCTAAAGGGTTAACCCATCAAACCGTCAATGACCATAAACTAAACACTTAGATCAAGCGTAACTATGACAAGGGTAAAACGGGGCAATGTCGCTCGTAAACGCCGCAAAAAAATCCTCAAACTAGCCAAAGGGTTTAGAGGTTCCCATTCCAAACTATTTCGTACCGCTAACCAACAGGTAATGAAGGCGTTACGGAATGCTTACCGCGATCGCCGCAAACGCAAACGGGACTTCCGTCGTCTGTGGATCACGCGGATCAATGCCGCCGCTAGAATCAACGGGGTGAGTTATAGTCAATTAATTGGCCAGATGAAAAAGGCTAATATTGAAATAAATCGCAAGATGCTTGCCCAATTAGCGATTCTCGATCCCGCAGCCTTTGCTAAAATTGTTGAAACTGCAAGTGCTAGTAACTAAACTATACTGCAACAAGTAGGGGTCAATGGCCGTTGACCCCTGAAACAAGCACATGAGACAATAATAGGGGCGATCGCGTAGAGAAACCATGAATCAGCAACCAAAAATTATTGTCTTAGATGATGATCCAACGGGATCGCAAACCGTCCACAGTTGCTTGCTATTAATGCAATGGGATGTGGAAACCCTCAGATTAGGCTTAAGAGATGAGGTTCCCATTTTCTTCATTTTAACCAATACTAGGGCGTTAACCCCCGAAAACGCCGCCCAAGTTACTAGAGAAGTTTGTCATAATCTTAAACTGGCGATCGCCGCAGAAAATATTCAAGATTTTTTAATTGTTAGTCGGTCAGATTCTACCCTCAGAGGTCATTATCCCATTGAAACGGATGTTATTGCCTCAGAATTAGGGGGGTTTGATGCTCATTTTCTGATCCCTGCTTTTTTTGAAGGGGGAAGAGAAACTATCGATAGTGTTCACTATTTAAAAATAGAGGGAAAATTAACCCCTGTTCATGAAACAGAATTTGCCAAAGATTCCGTCTTTGGTTATCACTATAGTTATCTTCCTGATTATGTGGAAGAAAAGACCAATGGCAGGATTAAAGCAACAGAAGTCGAAAGATTTTTATTAACGGATATTCGTCAAGGAACGTTAGAAAGACTCCGACAACTAAAAGATAATCAATGTGGAGTTGTTGATGGAGAAGTACAAGAAGATTTAGATAAGTTTGCCCAAGATGTATTAACGGCAGCAGCATCAGGAAAACGCTTTTTATTCCGCAGTGCGGCCAGTATTTTAACTTCTTTAGCACAACTTGGCCCCCAACCCATTGCACAAGAAGAAATGGCAAAATATAAACCCACTAATGATCCTGGGGTGATTATTGTGGGTTCTCATGTCAAAAAAAGCAGCCAACAATTAGCAGATTTACTACAACAAACTGATGTGGTTGGTATCGAAGTCGATGTTAAACAATTACGAGATCATCCTGCTCAAAAAGATGCTTTATTACAAGGAATTTTGGATAAAGTTAACATCGTTTATGAGACAGGTAAAACGCCAGTTGTTTATACCAGTCGAGAGGAATTAACCTTTGATACCGTACAAGAAAGATTAGATTTTGGGATAGGAGTTTCTTCCTTATTAATGGAAATTGTACAAGGTTTACCCCGTGATATTGGGTTTTTAATTAGTAAGGGTGGCATTACCTCTAATGATGTTTTAAGTACGGGTTTAAACCTGCGATCAGCCCGTTTATTAGGTCAAGTTTTAGCGGGATGTTCAATGATACGGACTGAAAAAGATCATCCTTTATTCCCTAATTTACCTGTGGTTTTATTTCCTGGAAATGTCGGCAACGTGCAAGGATTAACAACGGTTTATTTACGTTTAAATAAATCGGTTTAATGTTTATAAGTTTATTATATATATTGAATGTCACAAGGGCATAAAGTTTTGAATAAACATCATCATAAATTTTTTGATCCATAGCTCACACTTCTCCTTTTCTAAAAAGTAATCACACTACGAATTGACTCACCTTGGTGCATTAATTCAAAAGCATCATTAATCTTTTCTAAAGGCATTACATGGGTAATTAAATCATCAATATTAATCTTACCATCCATATACCAATCCACAATTTTTGGCACATCGGTGCGACCCCTTGCTCCCCCAAATGCTGTCCCTTTCCAAACCCTTCCCGTAACTAATTGAAAGGGACGGGTACTAATTTCTTCCCCTGCACCGGCCACCCCAATAATAACCGAAACACCCCATCCTTTATGACAACATTCTAACGCCTGTCTCATGACTTTTGTATTACCAATACATTCAAAACTATAATCCGCTCCCCCTTTGGTTAAATCCACTAAATAAGGCACTAAATCCCCTTCTACCTCTTGAGGATTAACAAAATGAGTCATGCCAAATTTTTCAGCTAAAGCGCGTTTTTTGGGGTTAAGATCTACCCCAATAATCATATCAGCCCCGACCATTTTTGCCCCTTGAATGACATTTAAACCAATGCCCCCTAACCCAAAAACAATTACCTTTGATCCTGGTTCAACTTTAGCCGTATTAATAACAGCACCTAAACCAGTTGTTACCCCGCAACCAATATAACAAACCTTATCAAATGGGGCATCTTCTCGAATTTTTGCCAGGGAGATTTCGGGAACAACGGTATAGTTAGAAAAGGTAGAAGTTCCCATATAATGAAAGATTTCCTGTCCATCTAAGGAAAACCGACTACTGCCATCAGGCATTAAACCCCGCCCTTGAGTCCCCCGCACCGCTTGACAAAGATTCGTTTTCATGCTAAGGCAATATTCACACTGACGACATTCGGGGATGTACAACGGGATCACATGATCCCCTGGTTTAAGGCTTTTTACCCCTTCTCCCACCTCCACCACGATACCCGCCCCTTCATGACCTAAAATCGCCGGAAACAAGCCTTCTGGGTCTTTTCCTGAGAGGGTATAGGCATCGGTATGACAGACCCCTGTGGCTTTAATTTCCACTAAGACTTCCCCCGTTTTGGGGCCTTCTAATTGTACGGTTTCAATGATCAGGGGTTTTCCAGCTTCAAAGGCAACGGCAGCTTTTACGTCCATAATGGGGGTGTAATTTTGACTTCTAGGATAATGGGAGCAGGGTGTGCATTGCTCACCTTACATTAATCTGAATCTTGCGTGAAACGTGCAAATTAGCAAATAATCTAAAGAATCTATAAACTAGATAGAAATTACCATGACTGTTTCTCCTGGGTTAATATGTGTTGTTCCTATGGGGAGAATTGCTAAACTATTTGTTAAAGCTAAATTAATTAAATTAGCCGAATTTTGCTGCCCTTGTGCCAATTGAAAGATATATTCTCCATCAACTAATTTTAATTGTCCCCAAATATAAGTTTCTCTTTGACCATTAGAAGACAAAGATTGACTAGATTTTGCTTTAATAAACTTGGGTTTCCAGTCATCTTTAATTCCTGATAATTTTTGTAAGGCCGGTTGTACAAATCGCCAACAACTCACTAAAGCAGAGACGGGATTTCCAGGAATACCAAAATAAACAGATCCCTGATTAAACTTAGCCACTGTTAATGGTTTTCCTGGTTTTATTGCTACACTATCAATGTGAATTTTTGCCCCTAAATCCTTTAAGATCTGGTCAATATAATCATAATCTCCCACAGAAACACCCCCCGTCGAAAGGACAACATCAGCACTATTAATTCCTTCTAATATTTTTTCTCGTATTAACTGAGGTTGATCAGGTGCCATACCTAATGGAATCGGAATCCCTCCATTTTTCAGAATAAATGAAGTTAAAGCATACTGATTTGAATCAACAATTTGCCCAGGTTGTAAGGGTTGAGAAGGAGTCACTAATTCATCTCCAGTTGATAAAATAGCCACCAGAGGACGACGATAAACTGTAATTATTGGACATTGTGCCGTTGCTAAAACAGCAATTTCTGGGGCATTAATTATAATTCCTGGGGACAATAAAGGATTTCCTGCTTGATAGAATTTCCCCCGTTTTCTGACAAATTCTTGAGGAACTTTTGGGGGAGATAAAATAAGAACTTGATTGTCTTTTTTCTGGGTATTTTCCTGGATGATAATAGTATCAGCCCCATCGGGTAACATTGCTCCCGTAAAAATTCGACAAGCTTGACCAGAATTGACCCTTTTTTCTGGTTTAATTCCGGCGGGAATCTCATCAATAATATCAAGAAGAATAGGGTTTTTTGCAGAACAGTTAACCACATCTTCAAACCTCACAGCATAACCATCCATTGCCGAATTATCCCAATAAGGAAAATCTAAGGAACTGGTCACAGATTGGGCTAAAATTCTTCCAGTTGCTTCTGTTAAAGTAACCCTTTCTGTGTCAGTTAAAGGGGTAACTAAATCGAGAATAATGGTGTCAGCTTCTTGAACAGTAATCATCAAATTATCATTAAATAATTAAACCTTTCTAGACGCGAACAGCCCTTCGCCCCTAGGTAATACTTTAACTTAAACTAGGGATAGGTAAAAAATTTCTCCATCCTGTCTATCTTTCGACCTTGACGTTAGGCAACTAATCCTAGTATCTTCATAAAAGATCAGGCTTATTTTAGGTGGTGTGAGATGTTAGAACGTTTATTTTTAGCTGGCACAGTTACGTGCTTGCTATACTTATCATTGCAATTGGGCCAATCTTCTGTGACCCCGACAGGAACGGAGCAAACCGCAAGTCGTGTCAACATTGAGCATTCCTCTGGGTTCAACGTTGGTTCTAATACTGTTAACTTTACCGTGGCTCAAAAATAACCGCAATTATCTTTTCCTCACACCGAATGAATTCAAAACCCCACCCTAAAATCTCATGAGGGTGGGGATATTTTTGGCTAAGTTAATTGTACTATGACCTAAAACACAGGTACTTCCTCCCGATCCCAATTTCTCGGTTCGAGATCTGAGTCAACTGCATCAAAATCAGGAATACAGTTATTTTTCATGTACTTAAGATAATTGTCCTTGGCCGTTGCACATTTATACTCATCCCATCCACAATATTTTTGCAGAGTATCAATTAAACTGGGTAACGCTTCTAACCCATATTTTCCTTCCATAGCGATCGCAGTGCGACGACGGGCCAAGTCAACTAAGGTATAGGCATATTCCTGACGAACCCCGTAGACAATTTGCGCTTTAATATCTGGTAAATTTGAGGTAATTAATGTCCCTAAATCCGGTTCTACCTCCGTTAAACCTAACACATCTAATGCTTTCGCCCCATACATCGCAAATAAATGATCAATTGAGCGACGGGATACCTTATCCTGATACTTGTCATGAGCTTGTTTAATGCGCGGATCAGTCTGTAAAATATAGCCAGGTAAGGGCTGATCTTCCGTGGGACAAGGAGGGGCAGACTTACCGAGTTTTTGGTAGACAATATCGACGATTTCTTCCCCGACTTGACGATAAGTGGTTAACTTACCCCCAACCAGAGAAATCAGATTTTTGACCCCTTCTTTTCCATGATCAAAGAAGATGTGACGACGGGTAATACTCCCCGCTTTTTTCCCTTCTTCATTGGGTAAAGGACGCACCCCAGAATAGGTAAACTTAACGTCTTCACGGGATAACTGAGCATTGGGGATAATATTATTGGTTTCCCGCAATAAATAATCAATTTCGTCATTATCGGCCTTCAGTTGATCCGGTGTCCCCTCAAATTTATAGTCCGTTGTCCCAATTAAATACATTCCCAACCAAGGCACAATAAAGAAGGGACGGCCATCGGATTTTGCTTCGACATATAAACTGGTATCAGGCGCACCTGCAAAGGGATCTACCACGATATGACTGCCCTTTGTACCCCCAATTTTCTGGGTTTTGCCAATGGGGGCATTTTCCCCATCTTTAACCCCTAATTGACACACATCGTCCACCCAAGGGCCAGAAGTATTAATCACCATGCAATTATCTTTCCCTGTGATGGTGAATTCTTGTCCCGTTAGGCCATCTTTACAGGTTAAATGGCTGATTTTATCCCCTTGACGGTGTAATTGGGTGACTTTGACATAATTTAGCACCGTGGCCCCGGCCTCATCAGCAGAGAGAATGTTCTCTAAACAGAGTCTTTCTGCATAGGTTACTTGACCATCATAATATTGCGCGCCACCAACCAACCCATCGGGATCTAGGGCCGGAAAGAGTTGCTTAAATTTGGCGGTGGAGAGCATTCGATGGGCAGGAACAGTCTTATCTGCACTTAAAATGTCATAAAGGCACATTCCCGCCCAAATTTTCCAGTAGGGACGAGAGCGATCGCGGTATATTGGTATGGTTAGTAAGAGAGGCCTGACTAAATGGGGGGCCGTATGTAAGAGAATTTCTCGTTCTCGCAAAGATTCCCGCACTAAAGGGAATTCAAAGTATTCTAGATAGCGTAACCCGCCATGAATTAAACGGGTAGACCAGCTTGAGGTGCCACCCGCAAAGTCTCCTTTTTCGATGAGAATGGTTTTAAGACCTCGCAAAGCCGCATCCCGTGCGACTCCCGCCCCATTGACTCCGCCACCAATTACGATTAGGTCGTAGGTTGTTTGTTGAATGGATTGAAAATCTCGCACAATTCTTATTATTATCTTGCTACATTGTTATCTTAATCAAAAATTCTATTCTTTGCAGGGTTTCTGCTTATTTTTGCGGTTTTGATCTCATCAGATAAATTTATTTTTCCTTTCCCAATCAAGGGACAAATTTTAAAATAATTTCTTGTATAATGTCTTCAATCGATAAATTGATATTAATAATCATGGCATTTTCTGGTTCTTCTAAAGATTGAAATTGAGACAGTAACATCCCTGATTTCATATAATGTTTTTGTCTGTTTTCTAGACGGTTTAAAATTTGTTCATAACTTCCTTTTAAATAAATCCAGATCAGAGCTTGAGTGTTTTTTCCTAAGAAGTTTCGATAGGACTGTTTAAGGGCAGAACAAGTAATGACTGCGCCTTTTTCTCTCTGTTGATATTGGTCAATTACGTCTTTTATTGCTGTTAACCAAGGTAAGCGATCGCTATCAGTTAAAGGAATACCCTGACTCATTTTAGCGATATTTTCTGGAGGATGAAAGTCATCAGCATCATAAAAAGGATAACCTAATTGATGACTTAAAGCTTGTCCGATAGTGGTTTTTCCTGAACCCGATACACCGATGATGAGATAAATCATTAATAAATCTATATATTTCTTAACAAAAAGACAAAAATCCAGAATTACTGTTCAGCTTTTAGAATCTATACTATGTATAGTCATAATATAAATCTTTAGAGAATTGGTTTTAACATCTATCAACTGTATTCATAAACGCCCAAGACTAAGCCCGTTTAGAGTCATTGGTATATCACTCCTGATAGGGATAAACTCCTTATTAGGCGCGTGTCAAAAACAGAATAACTCAGCTATTGTAACTCAAAACCAAGAGAAAAATCCCTCAGAATTTTCTCAACACAAACTTTGTCAACCCCTAGATGTTGATAGTATAAAAGAGAGTTTTCAAGCAACGAAACCCTGGCGCATTGGTTATCTTCTCAAAACCAGTAGTGATCCTTTTTGGCAACAGATAGACCAAGGAATAAAACAAGTTAGTCAAGACTTTGGCATTCAAGCTACTGTCAAATTTACAGCAGATAAACCCAATAGTACAGGAGATGTCAAAAACCAAATTGCTCTGATTCTCGATTTAATTGAGAGTAAAAAAGTTGATGGCTTAATTATTGCCCCAGAAGACTCTATTCAGTTAGTCCCTGTGGTTGAAAAAGCTACTAATAAAGGAATTACTGTCATCATCATTGATACGCCTATTGATACTAATCAGATTTTAACCTTTGTCAGTTTCGATAACTTTCAGGCAGGTAAAATGATGGGGAAATGGGTGATTCAACAATTAGAAAAGTCTAATCCTTCTGCTCACAATATTAATGTTTTAATTTTAGAAGGATCATTACATGAAGAAAATACTGTTGAACGTCGTCAAGGATTTTTAGAAGGATTAAAAACCATAAAAAAAGCTGATAATCTTGATATTTTGGATATGAAATCCGCAGTTTGGGAAACATCAAAAGCTAAAGAAATCACAGCCGATTGGTTAAAGAAATTTTCAGATATTGATGTTATTATGGCAGCAGATGATCAGATGGCAATCGGTGCTAGTCAAGCAGTGGCAGAGGCCCAAAGATCAGGCATTCTTATTACTGGATTTGATGGGATGAATCAAGGATTAAATGCCATTAAAGAAGGAAAAATTAACGCTACTGTCAATCAAATTCCTGAAATCCAAGTCAAATTAATGACTCAATTGATGATTGATTATTTAGAAGGTAAAAGGCAATATTTTCCTCCTTGTCAACTAATTTGGAAAAATCAGACAGAGAGTTCTTTAATAATTACACTTGAAAACATTGATCAATATTTAAAATAAGGGATTCAATGAGTCAAAAACCACCTAAAATAAAAGGGTTACTTATCCAACAAATTACTCAAAGAATTGTTTTATTGAGTGCCATTAGTTTACTGGGAATTGTCAACACTATCTTTTTGTCTTCTGTGTTTATGACAAAACGAATTGAATCGACGATGGAACAAATTAGTGAACAGAAAATTGATACATTTAAGCTATTTTTTACGACCTTAACCATTGATCTTTTAAGAAATAGAGTTTTATCCCCTAAAGCTACAGTACAACAAAAACAACAAATGTTACGTCAAATTCGCTGGCGAAATCCTGCAATATTAGATATATTTTTAGTTAAAAATAATGGTAAAGTTATTGCCCAAAGTAGTCGTAGTTTTCGTTATAATATTACTTATTTAGAACAACAACCTTGGTTATCTAAGCTTCAAGAAATCACTCAAGTTTGGTTGGGTTCTGTCGAATATGACCGCAATACTTATTCAGTGACAATGGCCGTGAAAGTAACCGATGAATTAGGACTACCAATTGAAGATCTTACCCTAGTTTCCCACATTGATTTAACGGAACTTTGGCGAAAATTAATAGAAAAAACAATTGGGACAACTAATATTTATGTTACGGATGAAAGTGATCATAAAAATCGGATTATTGTTCATCGAGATCCTCGTTTATTAAATACTGAAATTTCTTCTTTTGACAGGATTGTCAAAAAAATTGGGAAATTAAACATTGAACAATCTCCCAATCAACAGTTAGTTATTGCCTATCATAAAGCATTTGAAATTTCTCTTTCTGATCAATGGATAGAACCTTTAAATAATGTTGTTTGGGTAGCGACCATTGAACAACCTTTTTTTGAAACAATTTCGCCATTTGTTCCGTTAATACTAACATTTACTCTTGTTTTAATCATCGTTATTATCATTGTTATTTCTATAATTAAATTTATCCAATATCGTGTTATTAAACCTATTAATAATTTACATCAAGCGGTTATGTCCCTAAACCATAATCAATTTAATCAACCAATTATAATAGAAAATGACGATGAATTAGGAGCATTAGCTAACGCATTTAATCAGATGACAAAGCAGCTAAAAGAATCTTTTGAAATCTTAGAAACTCGTGTTGAACAAAGAACCTTAGAACTCCACAAAGCCAATCAAGCAAAACAAGACTTTTTAAGCAAAATAAATCATGAATTGAGAACCCCTTTAAATTTAATTCTTGGTTATACTGAGGGATTAAATCAAGATGAATCTCTGAATCATGAACAAAGAAAAAAATTAGAAATCATTAACCGCAGTGGGGAGCATCTTCTATCATTGATTAACGAAGTTTTAGAAATATCTAAAATTGAAGCCGGACAAATGTTCCTCAAAGAAAACAGCTTTGATCTTTATCAATTATTAGCTCAAATTTCAGAAACATTTGCTTTAAAAGTCAAATCCAAAGGGCTTAATATTATTCTAGAAAATAAACTAAATAATGATTTTTACTATATCTATGCAGATGAAAGTAAGCTGCGTCAAATTTTAATTAATTTGCTTTCTAATGCCATTAAATTTACAGACGAAGGAACCATAACCTTACGAGCCAAAGCAATTAACTATCAAGGAAAAAAACAGCAAAAGAATAATGATGAATTACACTTTATTCAATTAGAAATAGAAGATACAGGCCAGGGAATTTCCTCAGAAGAAATTCATAAATTATTTAAGGCCTTTGAACAAACCCAAAGTGGCATTAATACTCAAATAGGTACAGGTTTAGGCTTATATATTAGTCGTCAATTTGTTGAACTGATGGAGGGAGAAATCACCGTTAAAAGCGAGTTAAATCAGGGAACAATTTTTACAATTAAACTCCCCGTTAAATTGAGCCAAGCTGAGGCAATTTTACCCCAACCGATAGAGACTAAAGTGATTGGTTTAGCTCCCAATCAACCATGTTATCGTATTTTAGTCGTAGATGATCATGTCGAAAGCCGTCAATTTTTAGCTAATTTGCTCTCATCTGTAGGTTTATCCGTTAAAACTGCCACAAATGGACAAGAAGCCATTGAACGATGGCAACAATGGCAACCTCATCTCATTTGGATGGATTTACAAATGCCTATCATGGACGGTTGTGAAGCTACTCAACAGATTAAAAAGATAGCTCAGGGAACAAGTCCTTATATCCTGGCTTTAACCGCTTATGTTTCAGAAAAAAAGCGGACAATGGCTTTATCTTGCGGCTGTGATGATTTTATCGGAAAACCCTTTCGGACAACAGTGATTTGGGAAAAAATGTCCCAACATTTGGGGCTAAAATATATTTATGAACCGTTAAAAATGACAGTTGATAATTATGGGCAACAGGAAGAAGTTTCTTCAGCATTAACCCCAGATTCATTAACAGCAATGCCTAGAGAGTGGTTAGGGCAACTCTATCAAGCCAGTCTTCACCTCAATGGAAAAAAAGTGTTATCTTTGATTGACCAGATTGCTTTGTCCCATCCCACTTTAGCAAAATCTCTGAAAGAACTGGCAGAAACTTACCAATTTGCTACAATTACAGAACTCATAGATTCTCATCACCAATAATCTCAAAATGAGATGTCATGATTAACTTAATTTGTTCCCTATTTTCTGTTGTTTCTTTTACCATTTTATCATTTATTAAACTAACCTGTATTAATCATGTTCTCTCCTTATACTGTCCCCCAACCCGTCATTTTAGTGGTTGACGATTCTGCTGATAATCTCGCCTTGCTGTCTGGTATGCTGGATGAGCAAGGGTATGAGGTGCGTCAGTCTCTTAATGGCCCCATTACCTTAAAAGCCGTTGAATTAGCTCCCCCTGATTTGATTTTGCTCGATATTCGTATGCCTGGTATGGATGGCTATACGGTTTGTCAACAATTAAAAACGAATCCTAAAACCAAAGATATTCCCGTAATTTTTATTAGTGCTAGTGATGAAGCTTTCGATAAGGTAAAGGCTTTTTCCGTGGGAGGTTGTGATTATATTACCAAACCCTTTAAATTGGTTGAAGTTTTAGCTAGGGTACAAAATCACTTAAAAATCAGACAATTACAACAAGAATTACAAAGCAGAAATATTTATCTAGAAAGTCTGGTTAAAAAGTTAGAAAAAGCCAATGATCACCTAGAAAAATTGTCTCGTCTTGATCCCTTGACCCAAATTGGCAATCGTCTCCATTTTAATGATTGTATGGAGCAAGAATGGCATCGGGCTATCCGAGAACAACAACCTTTAGGACTCATTTTATGCGATGTTGATTACTTCAAAAAGTATAATGATACCTATGGACATTTAGAAGGCGATCGCTGTCTTTATCAAGTGGCACAAGGGTTAAAAACAGCCGTCTTACGAGCCACGGATCTTGTCTGTCGCTATGGGGGCGAAGAATTTGCCATCATTCTCCCCAATACGGATACTAAGGGCGGAAAACCCATTTGTCAGAGAATTATTGAGCAGATCCAACAATTACAAATTCCTCATCGTCGCTCTTCAGTTTCCCCTTATGTTTCTATTAGTGTTGGGTTTGCCAGTATAATTCCCCAGAGTAATTTAAAATCTGATCTCTTGATTTCTCTCAGCGATCAGGCTCTTTATCAGGCTAAATATCAAGGGAAAAATGGTTTTGTCTTAGATGTTTCTGCCCTTGAATTATGCAAAAAGAATCGCAAACAAATCTTATCAAATTCAAAGGCTTATCAATAAACCTAGGGTTAGAATTGTTGATCCTACAGGTTTTTTTCGTTTAATTTTGTAAGCGATAAATAATCGTATTAGGATCAACTTGATTGAGAATAGTTTTGATGACCATACTTGGGCCCAAAGGCCCCCAACTACAGCCTTTTTCTAAATATTCTTGTGCTGCTTTACCAATAATATAAGTAAAATATCCGGCAATTCCTCCCTGCATTATAGCCGTACTACTATAAGTCGTTAATAGGCCTGGATTATCAAATAAACTAGAAGCAGCTAAGGCACTTTTTCCCAATCCCAAAATGACACTGCTGCCAATTTCTCCTAATAATAATCCTCCCGAACTCAACAGGATTTTACGCCATAATTTCCCTGCTTCATAACTGGTAATGGGTAAGCCGTATAATTGCGCTAAAGAGCGAATTAAGCCTAAATCTGTGATAGCTCCCCCGATTAGATCAAAAATCGCAATGGGATTAATAGCAACAGCTAAGGATTTGTATTTAACATATTTCCAGATAATTTCTTCTGCTTCTTTTTGTCGAATCTTAACAGTTTTTCTGGCAATATTTTCCTCTGCTTTTTCAGCTTGTCTTAAGGCATTCAGGGATAATAAAGAACGGCCTTCTTGATTTAAAATAGTCAAAATTTTATTTCTTAAAGCATCAATTTTAGGGGCAGGGGTTTCCCATTCTTCAGCAGTTGTGCCATCAGGATATTTGACTAAAATAGGAATAGGTTGGGGGGCAGCCGCAATCAGAACAATATCTTCTGGCACAATCAGTAATTGAGATTTTTCTTGAGACTTTTGACCAATCTTTTGTAATTGTTGATAGATTTCTTGGCAATCTTTTTCTGGATAGAGATCAATTTTATTAAACACCAAAATTAGAGGTTTTGAGGTTTTTCTTAAGCCTAATAATGCCTCATATTCAGTGCGAGTAATATCCTCAGAAATCACAAACAAAATTAAATCCGCTTGTTCGGCAATTTCCCGCGCCATGATAGCCCGTTGTTCCCCGTCAATTTCATCTAATCCAGGGGTATCAATAAACTCCACCTGAATTTTACCACTAGGGGGAGTCCAACGGACAGATTTTGGCCATTTTGTCACCCCGTGAATGGGGCCACTCTCAAGCATTTTTTGACCCATTAAGGCATTAATAACCGCAGATTTTCCCCTACTTACTAACCCAAAGGTAGCAATTTTAATAAAATTTTGCTCCAGCTTTTCTAAGGATGCTTTTAAAGCTTGTAAATCTGGCCTAACCGCCGCTTGAAGTTCAGGGTTTGGGGGATAATTCCAATGACGGCGAACACTACTATACCAGGATAGAGCCTGTTGAAGACTGGCGCGAGCTTGTTGTAAATGGGTTTCTTGTTGAGTCAAGGTAAGTCAAACAAAATGATTTATGGTTAATTATAATTAATATTAACAAATAACTCAGCCCGCGAAGGCGGGCTTTGTTTTAATAGCTGCACCTTTCAAGGTGTCAGCTTAATCCTCACTCTTATCCTTCACTCCCCGAACAATCCGAGATAATTCGCTTTTCTCATCAACAGCAATACGAGTTGGAGAACCACTAATAATCCGTTCATAATTACGGAATGAATCCTGAATAATGGGGCCATCTTGATTAATCATGTATTCTCGAATGCCTTTATCATGCCACGAACCCCGCATCTTAAAGACATTAATGGCCCGGGACATTTCCCCACGAATTTCGACATATTGCAACATCAAAATTGTATCTGTGATGGTAGAAATATGAGATTCCGTAATAGAATGGGCCCCCATAAATTGATCGGTGGTATTGGTAAAAAATCCCGTAATTTCTTCTTGTTTTGCGTACCCTGTTACCCCAATCACAAATTGACGAAAGGCATTATTTGTTACCCCTCTGGCCAAAGCTGATAAAGAATCAATAGCAATACGACCAGGTTTAAACTCAGAAATTTCTGATTTAATAATCTGTAAATGGTCTTCTAATCCGGCTGATTCGGGATAGGTACAGAGGAGTTTTAAGAGTCCTTTTCGTTCCATTTCTTCAAAATCAATCCCCCAAGAAAAAGCATTTCGAGATAACTGGGCCCGGGATTCTTCATAGGCAAATAAAATCGCTCTTTCTCCTTGGCGACATCCCTCTTCTAAAAATTTACTAACTAATAAAGTTTTACCCGTTCCCGTCGCCCCTGTGGCCAAAATAATGGAATCTTTAAAGAACCCTCCCCCGCACATTTCATCAAGGGTTTTAACACCGGAAGAAATTCGCGTATTAGATGACCGTTGTGTGAGTCGCATTGCTCCTAAGGGGAAGATATTAATGCCATCATTGGTAATCGTAAAAGGATATTCCCCTTTCATGTGGGTTGTCCCGCGAAGTTTCAGGATTTCTGCGGTACGACGGCGACGTTCTCCTTCTAAAACATTGCGAACAATTACCACATTATCCGAGACAAATTCTTCTACCCCAAAACGAGCAATTTGTCCATATTCTTCTATCCGTTCTGTGGTTAAAATTGAAGTGACACCGAGTAGCTTTAAACGAGCAACAAGGCGAAAAATTTCTCGTCTGACGACTGGGGCTGCATCATATTGTTGAAAAACTGCTGTCACAGAATCGATAGAAACAAGCTTGGCTTTATACTTATAAATCGCATACTGAATGCGTTCAATTAAAGCCGATAAATCGAAACTTCCAACGACTTCTTGACCATCAGGATCGGGGGAAGCATCGAGAATAAATAATTGCCCTTCATCAATGAGTTTTTGTAAATCCCAGCCAAAACTATAAGCATTTTCAATAATGTCAGTAGGGGATTCTTCAAAGGTAACAAATAATCCAGGATAATCGAAGTATTTGATGCCATGATAAAGGAATTGTACCGCGAGTAAGGTTTTTCCTGTTCCTGACGTTCCACTGACAAGGGTTGTTCTCCCCAAGGGTAAACCACCATGGGTAATTTCATCAAATCCTTCAATCATTGTCCGAATTTTTCGGACTCCTTTGGGAGATAATTCTTGTTGCTTGTTGCCGCTAGGAAGAGCTTGATTCATGATCGCTTTATTTAACTACTTTAAAAAGAAGATTATTCACAAATTAGGGAAAAACTGAAAGCTGAACATGGAATCTCATGACTTTATAATTAAAGTTTTAGAGTTCATTTTCTCTTTCTCGGATCTCTTCATACAGAAGATCTAGTCCAATTAATACTTTCTCTCTATCTGAGAGATCGCCAATAATTTTACGAACGGGTGGGGGCAAAATTTTGGCAAGGGTGGGGGTGGCTAAGATTTTGTCTTCTTCAGCGAGTTGGGGATTTTTCAGCACATCAATCACCTTTAAAGCATAAACCCCTTTAAATTCATCTTCAAGAATATTTTTTAGGGTTTTTAAAGCTCGTACGGAGTTGGGGGTGTTACCTGCGACATAGAGCTTGAGAACATAGGTTTTTTTAAAGTTAATCATGGGTGCAAGTTAGGAAAAATCATTGAGTAAGGATCTTGAGTTTAGAGATAACATAAAAAGGTTAAAAAATCCCAGACTGTTGTCTTACTTTAATCTATTTGATTTAATAAATCAAAAAGAATATCTCCTCTGGGAATAGAACGGCGATACATTTCTCCTAAATGAGCTAGAATATCAATAATTGTTAAGCGATAGTCCAGCAAAATTTCTTCACTACGCCCTTCTAATTTAAGTTGTTGAGAAAATTCATCCATTAACTCCATGTGAATTTCTAAGACACGAGACACAGAAACATCGGCAAAAAATGCCTGATTTACGAATTGATCGATCGCTTGATTGACATCGGAATTATCATTAAAGTAATTAAGCACAATTTCTCGATAGTTGTCACTTAGTTGTTTAATTAACTCCTTTTTATCTTCTGGGGAAAGATTACGATAAAAACACTTGGGGTTACGTTTATAGTACACACCTAAATATCCCAGTCTTTCTTTTAGCTTTTCTGCTAACCGACGCTGTTGTAATAATAAAAAACTCTGATGATTTTCATCAATTATTTCTTGTTGAGGAGACGCAGGACGACTGTTGAGAAAACAACTGGGGCCAAGAGTGAGAAACTTAGTAATAGCACGGTCAATGGTGATAGGAATATCATCTAATTCACGGGCAATATGATGAATTTCCGCACTATGATACAAAAAAGTTGGAGACTCTTTCCCTTGGAAGTTTTCCTCAAATTCTATCTCTCGCTCAATAATTATAACGGGTAACAGGGTTCCCTGTTCATAAAGTTGATTAAATAACGGCAGGATAGCGGGATCTCGAATGACAATCAGACAATCGATGGTTTCGCTTTGCTGGGTAACGAAGGCCAATAATTCCTCTGCTGCCTCTATTATATATAAACGATAGCGTTCGTCCCTCAGATGTTTGGTCAGAGACTGGGCGAGAATTCTGTCACCGCTATAAAGACAAATCGATAGTCGAGTATGCAATGTCCTTCAGGTAAATAGACGAAAATAAATCGGAGGACAACTCCTCTTTAAGAAGTTAACATAATCAACTTACGCCAAGCTACATTTTTTTTTAAGATACTTTGTCAAGCTCAGTTTATAAAACTTATTGATTAGTTCTTCTGTACTCTCTACGCTGTTATCTGAATTGGGTTATTTTTGGGGATAAGGGAAAACTAAGGAAAAACGCAAGTAACGAAATACAGGGTTTTGAGGGTTGTAATCGAATTTTTGTATGGAGAGATGCAACATAACATTAGTATAGCAGATTTTGAAAATAGGCAAATTCTGGTTTTCGGGCAAATTTTAGCAAAATCAGGAAAAACAGGATCTTCATGAAGTTCTGTCAAGGGCGTTGATTGATTGAAATAAATCATAGTTTATACAATTTAATATAATTTGGGCTAATTAATAGAGGTGGTATTCTGGTTATTTTTTTCCTAATAGAAAATAAGTTAATAAAATCAGTTATTATTATCAGATTTTTAGTCTTATTTTCAACCTTATAAAAGCCTGGGAAGCCAGGCTTTGTTTATGTAGTCTTAGCCTTTAGGCTATAGAACATTGATAATTAGATTAGCCATGGTGAGAATATCAATATTTTAGATCAGTATTCATGATTTTGTGATGTCATGATCAAGAAATTTTATCGTAGGGTGGACAATGCCCACCTTTGTTATTATCAATATTACTCAAATCCATGAATGACTAATTCATAGTAATCTTGATGAATGGCTTCGAGGGCTTGAGTTAAGGCATCAGAATGAATCCAACCCACAAAACCCGCATAAAGACATTCTTCTTGCTCATTCGCCACAAAAATATGAAGCACATTGAGGGGATTTGTCCACAGTCGAATACTGACTCCTTTTTCAAAGGTTAAATAGGTTTTCGCTCTCTCAAAATCTCGCGGATGAGCATCAGTCATTCCAGGAATTAATTGCAGTCGCTCAATTAAAATGCTAGGCAAATCTTTTTCAAATAAGGCGGGACTAGGGGAAGTTTGCCAAAACTTTTGAATCACTTCAACGACATGGGGATGATTTTTAAGTTGGGCGTGAGAAATGGCTGGTAAACCAACAAAATGAGCATAGGATAATTTAGTGGCTGAGATGGGAATAGTACCATCGCTGCCATTATCAATATTACCCGCAATCACTAAGGTGGGAATAATTTTAGTGATTCTATCAGCCATGATTCGGCGGTTTTTTCCTAAGTCTTTGGCAATGCCAATACCAAGGGATAAGGGGTCAATAATTCGGGCAATATCTGCACCCCCGACAGGAGAAGCAATGAGAGTTAGAGAGTTGATTTTTGACCACCATTTAGGATGTTTATTGAGAATTTCTAACCAAATTAATCCCCCCATGGAGTGACCAATAATTTGCCAAGGAGTTGTCGGATATTTTTCAATGATTTCTAGGGCAGAAGCTTCAACGGTTTCCATGAGAGCGTCAAGACTTAACCAGGTTTTTAACCACCCCAAATTAGGGGCAATGATTTTTGTATTCGGAGTAACTAATGCGGTGGCCAGTTGACTAATTTCTTCATTGGTATCCGCCCATCCATGTTGGGCAAAAAGTATGAAATCAGGCGCGTCAATCATGGGTTTATTGAGTCTGATACTTAAGGATAAAGTTGGGCAGCTAAAGCAATCCCTTGGGGGAAAATTTTGTGTTCTTGAATTTGAATTCTGGCGTGTAAGGTTTCTGGAGTGTCATGGGGCAAAATTGGTACGGCAGCTTGTAATAAAATGGGGCCACTATCTACTTCTATACTGGCAATATGAACGGTGCAACCTGTGATTTTTACCCCAGATTCTAAGGCTTGTTCAACGGCATTAATTCCTTTAAAACTAGGTAATAAACTAGGATGAATATTGATGACATGGTTGGGAAATGCTTCTAATAAAACTGGGGTCACAATTCGCATCCACCCCGCCATGATCACCCAGTCAATTTGGTATTCTCTAAATAGGTTGACAATGGCTTGATCTAGGTCTTCTCTCCCCTTAAATTTGCGGTGATTAAGTAATTTTGCCTCTAGGTTTAATCTCTGCGCTCTTTCTTGAACTTTTGCCTGGGGATTATTGTAAATTACTAAGGGGATTTTGGCATTGAGTTCTTGATGATTAATGGCTTGAGCAATTACTTCAAAATTGCTACCACTTCCTGATGCTAATACTCCCAATTTTAAAGTTTTTTCTATGTGCAGTTCTTCAGGAGATAATTGGGGAGAGATAAAACTAGGGGTGTGTTCTAATTGCAAGGAAGTGTCCATAGGCAATGAAAATTAGATGATTAACCGATTTACTTGGGTTTGCTGGATTTACTCTTTGTTAATTATACCAGGGTAGTTGCTCCTTTTTTGCTCTTGAGGTACATTTTTATCAGATCACTTTTTCCAACAAATCCCAGGAAATTTTTTGGCGGAAAATAAGATTTTTCTTAGCTTATTTTCTCTGACTTTTGAAATAGATTTATGAAACTAAAACTCTACTTTTTCTCAACTTCACCTAGGAGTTTAATCAGTTTTTGTACTTGACTAATAGTAGGATTGACTTCATGGGTTTTCTGGTTCTTATTTTGTAAGTAAGCTTGTTGTTCTTGTTCAATCATTTTAACATCTTGTGCCACTAATCCATCTAACATTTTTTGTGCTGTTCCCCATAAACTATTTTTGAGTAATTGTCGAAACCAAATCGGTAATTTATGTAATCGCCAAAAGGCGTTTAAAGAGGTAAAATGAATTAAGTAAGCGCGAGTATGGGTTAAATTAATCGGACAAAATAAACAATAAATTGTAAACTCTTTACCTAATTTTGATAGCCAATGGGGATAAATATAACTGACAGTTAAGGGTTCAGAATGTAACCGTCTTAATTGAGGGAAAAATAATTGACTAACTGACCAAATTTTATCAATTTTATAATAACTTTGGGCTTCATAAAAAGCATTAACTTTATGCTTTTCTGTGCATAATTCTTTTAATTTTGCTCCCGTCCAAGCCTGATAATTATGATGGAGATGACCATGATACATATCCATTAAATTTTCAATCAAAAATGAAAAATGTCCTTGACAATCAATGACTGAAACAGTTCCTAAATAATTGAGAGCTTGCCATTCAGGAATTTTTAAGGGCTGAATATTATTCGCGTTCAAAATACTTTTATCCCCAGGAAATACCCAGATAAATCCATCAGATTCCTGAACAGGATAGGCATAAATTTGACAGTTAGGTAATTGTTGGCTTTCCGTTAAATAAGGAATAACAATACAGTTTCCTTCCTGATTAAATTGCCAGCCATGATAAGCACATTCTAGAGAATTTTCGACAACTTGACCCTCACTTAGTTTGACTTGTCGATGGGGACAACGATTATCAAGTCCATGAATTTTCCCCTTACTATCTCGATAGAGTACAATAGAACGATACCATAATTGAACCCCTAAGGGTTTAGTGGTAACATCTGTGCTACGAGCTACCACATACCAATAGTTTAAATTGATCTCACAAGTACGGATATCCATGGGAAATGGTAATAAAAACAGAACAACCTAGGATTAAAAAATACCATGAAATGTGAGTGGATAAAAGTTCAAGGAATTCTCATAAAAGGCCATCAAGTCGCTTCAGGAATCGCCAAACATAGCCCCTATCCCCAAGGTTCGATTGAGATGCAAACTCCCTTTTTTCAAAAACTAGGATTAGATATTTCTGCTCTGTTTTCAGGAACCTTAAATGTTTCCATCCGTCCTGATAAATTTAGCGTAAAATCTCCAAAATATACCTTTAAACAAGTGCAATGGAATCCTACCTCTCCCCCAGAAACCTTTTCCTTTTCTCCTTGTCGCCTTAGTTATGAAGGCTTTACTCATGATAGCCTAATTTATTATCCTCATCCTGAAACCAAACCCAGCCACTTTCAAGATGATTCAACCTTGGAAATTCTGGCCCCTCCCATTGCGAAAATTCAATATGGCGATCGCGTCCAACTCGAAATTAATCCCCAAGAAATTGCTATTTTCCTTAATTGAGGTATAATATATATAACGATGAAATTAACGACTAAAATTGAAGCAATTCTGTACTTGAAAGGTCAACCCTTAACATTAGTTGACATTGCTCAATGGGCAGACTCGTCCGTAGAAGAAGCACAAGAAGCGATCATGGAATTGATATCTGATTATGCCTACCGAGACAGTGCCTTAGAAGTCGTAGAGACAGGAAGCGGATACAGCCTACAGTTGCGCTCCGTTTTTGACGATCTGATGGATCATCTCATTCCCGCAGAGTTAGGAAAAGGAACTTTAAGAACTTTAGCGGCCATCGCTCTTAAAAATCCCATTGTACAGACTGATTTAATTGAGTTGCGGGGAAGTACAGCTTACCAACAAGTTCAGGAATTAGTTGAATTAGGATTTATCCGTAAACGCCGTCAAGAAAATGGTCGTTCTTACTTATTGGAAGTTACTAGCAAATTTCATCAATATTTCGAGATTGAGCAACTTTCTGAATCTAGAGAGTAATTTTTAGCTATTTCTCCCAGTAGCGTTTATAGTGGGTAGTATGTAACAGTGGAAAGTAAGTCAACCCCAATTTTGGAGTTCTAATGGTATTCAATTTTGACTTTTTCGCTTCTGAACCAGAAGAACAAAACGCAAATGCCCTCATTCAATACTTACAACAACAACACCCTGAAACCCTAACCCGCATTGCCCAATCTGCCAGTCCAGAAATCCAGCAAATCATCACCCAGAACGTCCAGGGATTGGTGGGAATGCTACCCTCTGAAGATTTTAACATGGCTATTACCACTGATCGAGAAAATTTAGCCAATCTCTTGGCCTCGGCCATGATGACGGGATATTTCCTGGGTCAAATGGAACAGAGAAAAAATCTAGAGGTGACACTCTCTAATACAGAGTCATTACATCCTAATCCTTCCCCTAATCGTCAAGCCAAGGATTAAGACAGTGGGATGCTATAGTTGGGACAGGGAAGCCCTATCATCTAGTTTAAGCGCGTAGTTAACGTTTTCTCTTCCTTGTCCCCTGATTGTCCCCCCAAAAAGGATTTAACCCCCTTTAGCAAAGCTTCCCATCACTAAAGCAGATAGTAAAATCCCTGGAGTCAACAAAGCAATTAAGAGTAGTAGTTGATCAACCGTCATCTTCTTCTTCCAAATTTTAATACATTCCTCTGTTAAGCTAACGTATTTCTGTGAGAATTTCCCCGATTTAATCAACTTTTAACAACTAGCTAATTGCTCATTTTCAAATCACTCATTCATATTCTTATAAGTTGCAACAGCAGAAGGAGAAATGCGGTTGAGATAACGGAAAATCCAGTATTTTAAAACCGTATCTAAAATCACCGGAAACGTGGCAATAAACAAGAAATTAAACTCCTTATTTTCTGGTAAACCAAAATGACGAGCTACCCCTTCTAGGATAACTTCCCATCCATGAGGAGAGTGGAAACCAACGAACATATCCGTAAACAAAATAATCAGAAATGCTTTAGCAGGATCACTCAAACCGTACAAAATTTCGTCAAGAAATGATTTAAGAACCTCAATTTCTTTTTTACTAGTGGTAATAACGACCCCAAAAGAAATGACAGAAAAAAGATCCGCAAAAATATTAGCAATAGCATCAATCCCTTGATGGCGGTATTCTTCAGTAATTTCTTGGGCCCTTACTTTGACTTTTTCTTCTATTTCTTCCTTATTTAAGGGTTCTCTCAAACCGATTAAGTTCTGAAACTTAAGAATTTCTTCATAATGACCTAATTCTTGAAAAGCTTCTTCTTCTAAGTCTCTATTAATAAAAATAACCTGCTCATGTTGTTGAAAATAATGATTAATAACCGGAGTCAAGATAAAAGTTTTTGTCAGTTGATGGGTTAATAAAGGCACAATAATTAGTAATAAAATAAACTTAATTGATAGGGCAGTTCTGTAACGAGATTTTCGATATTTATTAAGAACTTGTTCTTCAGTTTCTCCTGATTTGGGATCAATTTCTTGCTTAATTTTATTGAGGGTATTAACAAAAGATCGAGGCAGTACCCCAGTCTTTTTAGAGGCAGATTCTAACCCTTGATCTCGCTCTTTATGAGTACCATTTTTGTTAGGATTTCGAGTAGAATCTGCGGGAACAATTTGAGAAGAATTTAGACTATCTAAAGAGGCCGTATTTAAAGCAAGAGAACTAGATGAAAGCTCATCAACATCAGGAGAATGATATTTAGATGTTATCTCGTCAATCACCTTTAACTTCTCTAGAATAATTGCCGCTTTGGTGTTTTTTTCCTGTAACTCTCCTTGGGTTTCTGGGTTTTCTGATGACTCCTGAAGATTCGATACATTGAGAAATAAGCGACTTGCCTTAAACACGCCTAATCCCATATTAATTTTTTGTATGTTACCATTCACTTCTGTTTTAAAATAAGCAATAACACTCTCACCATAGTCAGCATTCTCAGCAGAGACTTTTTGACCTCGAAAATGTTTATCTTCAATATCTTTAATTTTTAACGCGGCTTTATAAGCTCGATCTAAAGATCTTTCAGGGGTCGCAGTTAACCAGTCAGAAGCATTTCTAATTAGGGAACTCAGTTTCATATTAATTGATACTTACTTTTAGCAAATAGGGAATAAAATAGGTGAGCAGAAACAACAAGGCAAACACCTGAAAGTGATTGTATATTAACAAATTAATTTGAGTAATCTCCATGAAATTGACCTCTCTTTGGATTGAAGGAACTACCCGCAGTGGAAAAACAACCCGTTTAATTGAAGAATTTGGCCGCTGGGTGGAGAATAAACCCTATAAACCCCAAAATACCTCTCCCATTCCCTCCGTTACCCAAAATCTCGCCTCATCTGTGTTAGTCTTATCAGCAAATGATGAGAATCGCCGTGAATTGGGGGACAAACTCTCCTTATCTGTCCGAGGAAGTTATCCCATTCTTTGCAAAACCCTTTTAGGATTGATCAGGGATGAGGTTAACCTGTTTTGGCCTCTATTGTTTGAAGAACTCAACTTAAAGGCCCAATTTCCCCTCTTGTTACGTCCCGAAACCGAACAAACCTTAGCTACCCAATTATGGCGGTTTCAGTTAGACAAGTATCAGGAATCACTGAGTGGAAGCAGCGAGTCCCGTTTTGTTCGCCAGACCTTGGATTTATTACAGTTGGCCGGTGCAAGTGGCATCAGGGTCGAGGATATCCCCTATATTCTAGAACATGGTTTAGGGGAGGGGGATGGCTTTTTAGGACAGTTAAATAATTCTGAGGGTTCCCTAGGGAATTTAGGGCAATTACGGGGAGATTTAATCTTAGAATGGCAGCAGTGGTGTTTAGAACGCGGTTTATTGACTTATGGATTGATTTATACCCTTTATTGGCGATATCTCTTACCGCATCCCCAATATCAACAACATTTAATTAGTCGTTATCAGGCCATTTTTGCCGATGACGTGGATGATTATCCGGCGATCGCCAAAGATTTATTTAAGTTTCTTTTAGATCAAGGGGCCTTTGGGTTATTTACTTACAACCCAGAGGGACAAATTCGCTTAGGATTAAATGCTGATCCTCAATATTTATCTCAATTAGCATCTTATTGTCAGGTCAAAATATTACCGAATTCTTCAGGAATTGCCAAGGAATATGGGGAATTAATTGTGAACTTAGCTACCGATCCCCTTTATATTACTAATCTTCCCGATAAATTTACATCTATTCAAACTATTTCCCGTGCTGAATTACTCCGCAAAACTGCAAACTTGATCATTAAAATCATTAAAACAAGGCAAGTTAATCCTGAAGATATTGCTATTATTGCTCCAGGATTAGATGAAATTGCTCGCTATACTTTAATAGAAATTTTATCTGCAGCAGACATTCCTATTAAACCATTAAATGAACAACGCCCCTTAATTAGTTTTCCCATTGTTCAAGCTTTATTATCGTTATTAGGACTAACTTATCCCGGATTAGGGCAACTAATTAGAACAGATGATATCGCCCAAATGTTAACAGTTTTAAGTCAAAATTCTGATCAAAAAAATCCTGCAATTGATCCCGTTAGATCGGGTTTGATTGCTGATGCTTGTTATCAAATTAATAGTGAACATCCTCAATTATTGCCTGTTGAAAAATATAGCCGTTGGGATAGATTAGGCAATCAAGCAACAGAAGATTACAAAAGGATTTGTCAATGGATTGAAGTCACAAAAAATCTTGTTCAACAAGAACAGTTAACCAGTCCCATGATTGTGTTAGACAAAGCAATTAAGCAATTAATTGAAGTCAAAATAAAGTTGTCTTATGAACAATTATCAGCCTTACGAGAATTAACAGAAACAAGTCAACATTTTTGGGAAATTGATCGCCGTTTACGACAACATGATCCTAACCCCAAACCTCAAGGAGAAACCTTGATTGACTTTATTCAATTGTTACGCAAAGGAACCATTACAGCTAATCCTCGACCGATTCGTTATTTAGGAAAACAACCAGGTTATGTTACCTTAGCAACAATTTTTCAATATCGTTCTTTAAGGCGTTCTCATCCTTGGCAATTTTGGTTAGATACCTCATCAAATTTGTGGGAAAAAGGCGGGGCTTCAGTGCTATTTTGCGCCCCTTTATTCTTACGGGAATGGTCAGGGCGTACCCTAACCCCTGAAGATGAATTTGAGGCTGATCAAGCCCGTTTAAAGCGTATTCTAAGGGATTTATTAGGTAGGGCAGAAGAAAAAGTTATTCTCTGTCACAGCGATTTAAGTGTTAAGGGAACAGAACAAACAGGGCCATTATTAACCTTAGTTAATGGTTGTCAAGAAGTAGATTTAGAAGAAGAATTAATTAAATAATTTAAAGTTTGCTCAATTCCCTTGACAGATCAAGATTTTTAGAATATTGTGTGGATTGATCTCATTTTGAGATCTAACAAGAACCTTGAAAATTAGGAGACGCTTTGATGCGAGTAATCAACGACCAGTTGCTTGCTAACTTTAGCGCAATTTATCCAGAAGCAACCGTACCGTTGGATACTTGGTTGCAAGTTGCTAAACAAGCAAGATGGAAACATCTGTTTGATATTAAAATAACTTGGAATCGTGCAACAGATGATGTTGATGGTAAAACCGTCTTTAACATAGGAGGGAATAAATATCGATTAATTGCTACTATTAACTACAAATTAGGAATTGTAAAAATTGATTATATCTTAACCCATCAAGAATACAATAGAGGAAATTGGAAAACTAACAGTTAACTAAATATCCAGAAAATATATAAAATTTCTGAGTATTCCCATTATTACAAATAATCTTAGCTTATTTCATTTTTTATTCTTATGTTTGACACTTCCTAGCTTAACTTAAACCTTCTTTCAAGAAGGGATTTATTTAACTTAGTTGACATGATATACATAGAGGACATTGGCTATGATGACTCAAGATTACATTAATCTTCTAACCACAGTACAACCTAAACCAATTCACACAGAACAAGAAAAACAGAAAATGTTAAAACAAGTCGATCAACTCATGGCGATTGACGAAAATGAGTTGACATTAGAACAAGAAAACTTGCTTGAACTATTAGCAATCTTGATTGAAGATTATGAAAGTAGAACTGTTCAAATGCCCCAAAAAGCTTCTCCTAATGAAATTCTGATTGAACTCATGGAAAGCAATGATCTTAAACAAAAAGATCTCTTAGACATTTTTGGTTCAAAAGGGATTATTTCTGAAGTGGTTAATCAAAAAAGAAGTATCAGCAAAAGTCAAGCAAAAGCTCTAGGAGAAAGATTTAATGTATCCCCGGCACTTTTTATCTAAATATCAAAACTAAAAAATTATGACAGTGTAATAGTAGTTACAAATATCTTTTTTTCCCAGACCAATCTTTTGGGAAAAAATGACGACTAAGACGAATAAAAAGTCGGGAGAATAGCAGAATATGGCTAAAAAAAAGCATTTTAAAGCAAAAATTTCTGACTTTAATCTTTGAGAAAGTCAAACACAGGATTTGATAACAATGGCTTTGATATTTTCTGCAAATTTTTCAGCCATTTCCCCTACACAACAACACCCCCCCAGGAACAATTCCCCCGTGCTTGCCCCAAAACAACAACAGAGCAAGGGGCCATGTCTAAATCATGTAATCTCAACATTACCCTTAAATAGCGACAATTTTCGACCTATGACAATTCAAAAATTCGGATATGTAATTGAAGAGTACACAAAGTGGAGATTCCATGAAAACGAAGTCCAGCACTGCACCGGATTTAAAACTAAATCTGATGCTCAAGAAGCTCTAGAAGAGCGAATAAAATTTATCATTGATAGTGATAACCTGTCCTATCGTGATACGAAAATATTCTCTTATGAAGACTTAGACGCTAATTAGTCAAGTTTCTTCCCTTAAGAGAAATTGCTAGTTAAATAACTAAGAATTCCTCAATAACTGCTTAACTGTTCCCAATAATTCACTGGCAGGAAACGGCTTAACGATATAAGCATCTGCTCCTTGTTTTAATCCCCAATAATGATCGACTTGTGTACTTTTTGTTGAACAAAGAATCACCGGAATATGCTCTGTTTTCGGATCAGTTTTAATGCTGCGACAAGTTTGATAGCCATTTAGTTTTGGCATCACCACATCTAAAATAATCAAATCAGGAGACAGGGAGGCTAACTTTTCTAACGCTTCAGCCCCATTAATTGCTGTCGTCACAGAAAAGCCATTTTCTATCAATAAACCAGCGATTAATTCTCGCTGGGCGGTGCTATCATCGGCCACTAAAATGGTTCGCATGAGATATCACTAGCAATAAATTTAGTAACTTTGTATCTTTTATTATATACTCAGATGGCAGGAGAAAGCCTTAAGTATCATTCCCCATTATCTGACAGTTAAGGGACAGATAGTGAAAAAAAACCAGGGGATTTGGTGCCAGATCTTTGAGTAAGTCTCATTGATAGAATACCCACATAAGTTATTGAACTATCATCTTGTCGAAAAATTCTTCCTAAATTTGGGGAATAGGTGAAAACCCCAACTAAATCACTTCGTTGGGGCTTTTGATTCTTCCCCAAACCAACGGAGAAGGGCTACAATATGAATTAACATCTGCTTGCCATAGATGTTTCTCGCATTTAACGTCTGCGCGATCGCTGTCTCCGCCGAGTTGCTTCTTTGCGCTTCCGTTTTTCCTGTGGCGTTTCAAAAAATTGGTGCTTTTTATAGTCTGTGTAGATTCCAGCTTTAGCAACCTGCCGTTTAAACCGACGTAACGCAGATTCGATGGGTTCGTTTTGACCAACGACTACTTGGGTCATTATTTAACTTTACACCTCCTGTTTGTTTCGATAGGTTGGACAGTGATCAGCCCTAAGACTGAGAGACTTTATCGGGATTAAGGTCAATTGAGCTACAATTCCTCAACCTATCAAGTATATCCTATTTAGGAGGCTCAAGATTAATATAACAATTTATAAAGCTGACACTTTTTTGTGCCTTAGTTTCCTCATCTCAGAGTAGGGAAAAACAGACTTTTACCCCTAATTTAATTGTGTCCGACTACTTGACTTTATCAAAATAATACATAACTTTTGGGTAGTCTTTAGGATCACTTCATACTGTGATCACAATCACGACCCTAGGGATATCTCGGTCACTGTCCGTATTCATTCTTAGAGATTACAATAGACCAACATAGGTGAACTGTGACGGTATTATGGCTAAAACATCTGAACAACCACTGCAACCTAATCCTTTTCGTACCTACCGCGATCCCCAAACGGGGTTATGGGTAGTGATTAAACCAACCCCTGTGTCAGTGACGAGTTCATCTGCTGACGGACAACCCCAGTTTTCAGACTCCCAGAATACCACATCAGTACAGTCTTTCTGGACTTAACTATTTGTCAAGAATTGATGAAGTTGCTTGTTGTTTAAACCATTCTGTAATCCCATCGGCTAGGGTTTGAGCAAGAATAGTTTGCTCCTGAGAATTTGTTACCCATTCAAATTCTGTCGGATTGATCATAAAACCTAATTCTAATAAAACGGCCGGAGTTATCTGGGGACGGGTTAAAGCGAGATTATTCCAGAATACCCCATAGGAGGGGCGATTGGCCTTTGTGACTAAGTAATCATGAAGAAATTTTGCTAAGTTTTCAGCTTGGGGATGATACCAAAAGGTACTAATTCCCGACGTATTCATGGCATCCCCTCCATCGGGTAAGGCATTATAATGAATAGAAAGGGCGATCGCGGGTTGAAGGCGATTCATCATTTCTGCCCGTTGTTCTAAAGACACCGTTTGATCCGTTTCTCTCGTGAGGTAAACCGTAGCCCCTCGTTTAATTAATTCCTGTTTTAATAGTTGAGAAACGGTTAAATTAACAGACTTTTCGGGATAACCATTGGGGCCGACTGAACCTAATTCATCACCCCCATGGCCGGGATCTAGTAAGATCTTAATATTGTTTAAAGGTTGCTGACTATTGGGTTTTATTTCGGGGGGATGACGTAGGGTAAAAATCAAGTTAGTGCCTTCATATTTTAAATTATATCCCCACTGTTGATTTGAGGTTAAATCAAAGCGATATTCTATTTTATCGGGGCTGACTTGTTGCCAAGAAAAACTTTTAATCATCGGTTCATATTCAAGGCGAATGGTGTCAGTTTGGGCTGTGGTATTATATAAAGTAAGGATCAGTTGATTATTTTCTTGAGTCACCGTCACAGGGACGGGAAGGGTTAAGGGAAAAATAACTTGAGTTTCTTGATTATTTTTTTGAAATTTAACACTTCTAATTAAGGCATTAGGGGACGTTAAATTTGGTACAACTTTAGTTTCCTTTTGTTTAATCCACCCCCCATAATCAAGCTGTAACCATTCCCCCGTTTGACCAACTACTGAGGCAATTGTCCCCTTGGGTAAGGGGGTAAGGCGTGAATTATCGGTGCTAGGGCCAGTTCTGGCAACCCCTTCATCTGCTATCACTTCAATAATTGTTAATTGATTGGGATTCAAAATTTCGACTGTTCCCATCCCTTTTTGACTCACGGTTTTCTGATTAAGATTAAGTTGAAAAATCGGCGTTCCTAAATTGCCAAAGGTTGTAAATATTGTACAGCCTTGATACTGAGTAATTGGGGAGGGAATGGGGTTATTAGAATCGGTCAGAATAGCAGAATTAGGAGGAAGTTCCACCGAATTATTTTGAGGCAATAAGGGAATCGTTTGATTAGCGAGGCTCACAGAAACCTGAGCATTAGGAGCCGCGATCGCCCCAAAACAAACCTGCTTATTTGGTAGGGTTGCAATTGACTGATTTGGAGTTAAGGAATTATTAGCGAAGGCCGCCCCTTGAGGAATAACCGGAGTAGAACTTAGGCGGGTTACGGTGACATTAATTGTCTTATTATTGTGGCGTAATGTAAACTGATTTGCTCCCATTCTCAAGGGAAAAGTTGGGGCAAAATGCCCTTGGGGACTCTGTTGAATTCTTTGACCATTAATAGTAACATCTCCTGGGAGAGAAGCCGTGCCAATTAAGAAAATTTTGTCAGAACTTGTTTGATGATTATTAGGGGGATAAACTAAAAATAAAGAAGGTTTATTTTTAGCCATAGAACGGCCAATAATGCTACCTTCTAGAAGGATTAAGGTTGAGACAGTAAATCCCAATAATTTTTTGGTCATAGCTTGCTCTTGGAGGATCAGGGGGAAAAATAGAGATTAATTAAAACAAAAAAATTCAGGTATTGCTCATGATAGCAATAATTGGCCATCTCAAATTGTTTTTGAGGGGTTAACATAAGACTTAAGGGAGAGATTTTCGGATAAGATCAGCAAACTGTGCTACGATACCCCCATAAGAGTTATTTCCTTTCGCTGTTTTGTCAAACTCTCTTTGCAAGCATCCGAGTGAATTTAACTCTCTACGATATCCACTATAGATTCTCATTTTATGTCAATTTACGTCGGTAACTTATCCTATGAGGTAACACAAGATGACCTCGAACAAGTTTTTGCAGAATACGGCACAGTAAGTCGCGTTCAACTTCCTTTGGATCGGGAAACAGGCAAAATGAGAGGTTTTGGTTTTGTCGAAATGAAAACAGAAGCAGAGGAAGATGCCGCCATTGAAGCCCTAGATGGGGCTGAATGGATGGGACGTTCTCTGAAGGTTAATAAAGCGAAGCCGAGAGAAGACAGAAAAAGCCCTGGCCGGGGGGGTTCTACTCGTCGCTATTAAACCTCAATCTACTGTCTAGTGTAGCTTGCCAAGAGAATCCCAGTCCAATTCAACCCAATTTATGAGGGCATTATGATGAATATTAAAGAACTTTTAAGCCGATATGGTGCCGGACAGCGGGACTTTAGAAATATTAACCTGATTGCTGCCAACCTGAGAAGTGTCAATCTGAGTGGCATTAATTTAATGGGTGCCGATCTCAGAGGTGCGAATCTGAGTAAGGCGAATCTTAGCCATGCTAACTTAACAGATGTCAGTTTGAAAGGAGCCAATTTGACTGAAACAAATTTAATTTCAGCCGATCTCAGTGGGGTTGATTTAAGTGATTTAGATTTGAGTCAAACTCGTCTTTCGAGGACTATTACGGCTGCTCAGATAGATGCTAACTTAATCTTGAAATAGGGATTAAATCAGTCGCCATTTTTGGTCATTGTTCATGGGTAATGATAATAGTTTGCTTCTACTCACTATCCAGAATCAAGTATCAAAAGATGACCATCAATAATTAACAATTAACTGTCAAAAATAAAGCGAAAGTTTATTGTTGTTTGGTATGGTAGGCGGAGGACTGAAACCCCAAAATTCAGAGGTTTTCCCTGTATTGGTGACTATTTGCTGTTAATGTTATTGAGGCCAATGTTTTGATGAATCTAGGAGAAGAAAATTAATGACCCAAATTATTCGTGGTGAAAATGAGGGTATTGAATCAGCCCTACGTCGTTTTAAAAGACAAGTGAGTAAAGCGGGAATTTTTCCCGATATGAAGAAACATCGTCATTTTGAAACCCCTATAGAAAAGCGTAAACGAAAAGCCCTCGCTAAACAGCGACAACGGAAAAGAAATTATCGCTAAAAATTAATACAAGAATTGAGCAAGCAGGATAAGCAACATCGAGGTTATTCTGCTTTTTTATTTGTAACATTAATTTACATTTATTTTTATTTCTTAATTAAACGTTGACCTTACTTTAAAAGACATTGCAAGATGTGTTTTCCCATACCCAAAGTGCGTTAAACTCACTACATTAAAAATAGAAACCCATATAGTGCGAGCTTGATTTTCCTTGTGCTTAGCACGCCATGTTAGGGAAACCTCCCCAACCTCTCTGTGTTGAGCGTCCCTTGAGAATTGGCTCAAAGGAGGTATTTTATGACCCACAAAGTTTTGGAAAATGTTAGGAATGTGGCCATCGTGGGCCCTTATTCAAGCGGCAAAACCACCCTACTCGAAAGCTTACTCTCGGTAAGTGGTGCCATTACCCGTAAAGGAAGTATTAAAGATGGTAACACCGTCAGCGATAGTTCCCCAGAAGCGAGAGAACGGCAAATGAGTGTGGAAGTTTCTGCCGCAAGTACCACCCACGACACCATTGAATTCACCTTTCTTGACTGTCCCGGTTCCATCGAATTTGCCCAAGAAACCTATAATGCTTTAGTAGGTGCAGGTGCGGCCATTGTAGTTTGTGAACCCGTGATCGATCGCCTGTTAACCCTGGCCCCCTTGTTAAAATTTTTGGACGACTGGGAAATTCCCCATCTAATTTTTATCAACAAAATGGATCGATTTAAAGACAGTTTTATGGACGTTCTTCACGCCCTCAAAGATGTCTCAACCCGTCCCGTTTTACCCCAACAATATCCCATTCGTCAAGATCGAGAATTAGTGGGATATATTGATCTAATCACCGAACAAGCCTATCATTATCATGCAGGTAGTCCCGCCGATCCCGTTCCTCTCCCTGAACGCCTCAAAGCAGAAGAACAAGCGGCCCGCCATGAAATGTTAGAAGTCTTAGCGGACTTTGATGATCATCTTTTAGAAGAATTAATTGAAGATATTGAACCGCCTCAAGCAGAAATTCTCAAAGATTTAAAACAGGATCTAGGTGCTGATTTAATTGTTCCCGTCTTCTTTGGTATTGCGGAACAAGACTATGGGGTGAGGCCTTTACTCAATGCCTTATGTAAAGAAGCCCCGGCCCCTACTATTACGGCCGAACGTCGCGGCTTAAAATCCACGACTGAAGCGGAAACCTTAGTACAGGTTCTCAAAACTTATTTTACTCCCCAAGGGGGCCAACTTTCCTTAGTCAGAGTATGGCAAGGAGAACTAACTGATGGTATGTCCCTAAATGGCGTTCGGGCCAGTGGTATTTATCGGTTGATGGGACAACAACAAAAGTCTGTACAACGGGCTTCTGTGGGGGATATTGTGGCTATTGGACGCTTAGAAAGTATTAAAACAGGAGACACCCTATCCAGTCAAGCCCAACCCAGTGAAGTGTTACCCAAAGCGGCTATTTTAGAACCTGTGTATGCGTTAGCTGTGACCCCAGAACATCGCAAAGATGAGGTGAAACTGAGTGGGGCTTTAGGTAAACTGATGGAAGAAGATCCCTCCTTGTATTGGGAACATCATGGAGACACCAAGGAAGTGATTCTGTGGGGACAGGGAGAGATTCATTTACGGGTAGCGTTAGATCGGTTGCGTCGTAAATATAACCTGCCTATGTCCACTCATTTACCCCAAACTCCCTACAAAGAAACCATCCGTCAAGGTCATAAAGTCCATGGCCGCTATAAACATCAAACGGGAGGTCATGGGGCCTTTGGAGATGTTCATTTAGAGATTAAACCTTTGGCCAGGGGTGAGGGTTTCCACTTCCATCAAACTATTGTGGGGGGTGTTGTACCAAAACAATACATTCCTGGGGTAGAAATGGGGGTTAAAGAGTATTTAGACCATGGCCCCTTGGGTTTCCCTGTGGTGGATGTAGATGTGACTTTAACGGACGGTTCCTATCATGCGGTGGATAGTTCAGAACAGGCGTTTAAACAAGCGGCCCGCATTGCTATGACGGAGGGAATGCCTTTATGTCATCCGATCTTATTAGAACCCATTTTATCAGTGGTGGTGTCTGCTCCTGCGGAATGTACTTCAAAAGTGTTGCAGTTGGTGAGTGGACGACGGGGCCAAATTCTTGGTTATGAGAGTTTAGCCCAATGGAAAGGATGGGATCAGGTGAGTGCTTATTTACCTCAAGCTGAGATGCACAATTTTATTGTTGAATTGCGATCGCTGACGATGGGTGTAGGTACGTTTACCTGGAATTATGACCATTTACAAGAAGTTCCTGATAAGGTGACAAGTAATGTTTTAGCTGCCAATGGTAACGGGAAAAATTAACGCTTTTTTCGGATTGCTTTAGGTGGTTTTTAATTGTAATTGGGGTAGATTGATATCTGCCCTTTTTGTGTATTATGTTAGAATATTCAAATTAATTTTTTCAAATTTTGTGAGTGGAACTGTCTATATTGAAACCAGTATTTTCGGTCATTTGACTGCTAGACCAACCAGTAATCTGATTGTTGCCGCTAATATCAAGATTACCCAAGATTGGTGGGATCAATACCGCAGCACATTTACACTTTACGCATCAGAGATCGTTGAAAATGAAGCAGCACAAGGCGATCGGATAATTGCTGCTCAACGGTTAGATCTGTTAAAGTCTTTAAGGCTGCTTGAATTGACGGAAGAGGTGTTTGAACTCTCTCAAGGGTTTCTGAGTCAAAGCAATTTACCCCCTAAAGCAGCCAACGATGCTTTACACATGGCACTTGCAACGGTCTATAACTTAGATTATTTGTTAACATGGAACTGCAAGCACATGGCAAATGCTCAGATTCAGCGTAAGTTAGCTCAAATTAGTTCCGATCTTGGCTATTTGTTGCCAGTCATTTGCACTCCCTATGAGCTTATTGGATATAATCCAGAGGTTTAGTTATGTACAAAAATGAGATTCTTGATGAAATTCACAGATATAGGGATGAATATGCTCAATCATTTCAATATGATCTAAGAGCAATTTTTAATGACTTGAAACAAAAGCAATTAATTCATAAAGATAGACTGGTTAAACTTCCCATCAAACGCTGGTCTAAACATTAATCAGATCTCGCTTTGCGAGTGCAACTGCAACCCTGACGATGGGTGTAGGTACGTTTACCTGGAATTATGATCATTTACAAGAAGTACCTGATAAGGTGACAAGTAATGTTTTAGCTGCCAATGGTAACGGGAAAAATTAACGCTTTTTTCTGATTGATTTAGGTGGTTTTTAATTATAATTAGGGTGGGTTTAGATCTGCCCTTTTTTTATTTATTAATTCAGGGGATATATAATCGTTAAGAGTACCTCAAAGTGTATTTGTGTTGTATTTAAGAAAAATTAACAAGCAAAAATGGCAACAATATCCTTTAATGATCGAGAAAAAATAAAAAAATTCATAACCCCACCACCTACCGACAAAGGTTATGTCCTAAATTTCTCCAATAATAATTTTCAGGAGTTTATAGGCTCCGCCACGGAACTCAATATTTATGAAGAGGGAAAATATGATAACCTTGGAACTTCTAAGGCAAATCGTCTACGCTCTTTTTTGGAGAAGGAACCTAATGCTATAGCAGGTAAGGTACTACTAAAATTAGTAGAGTATCAAAAAACTTTAAATCCTATTTATCATTCTTCAGAGATAAAACCTGATGAAATAGTAGAAATAGCAAATAAGCTGCTACAAGATAGCATAGATGAAGAAGGGGATGCTTCTGGAACAGTTTACTTTGAAAAGATCAGGGAGAATATTTTAAATGAACTGAAACAAGCTGAATTTACAATTTGGATAGCAGTAGCTTGGTTTACAGATCCTTGTCTGTTTAAATGTCTAATCATGAAAAAACTTAAAGGATTAAATATCCAAGTAATTATAAATGATGACCAGATTAATAACTCATCTGACTTAGACTATAATCAATTTGAAACTTATAAGTTGCCACCTTTAGGAGTTTACTCAAAAAATAAGATGCACCATAAATTTTGCATTATAGATTTCAAAACTGTTATTCATGGCTCTTATAATTGGACTAAAGCTGCAAGATATAATGGCGAAACGATAGAGATTTCAACTGGATATGAAAAGGCAAAACAATTCTCTCAAGAATTTATGAAACTTAAATTAGAAGGGATGAATTAAAGAAAGCTAATTGCTCTCATAGTGCGATCGCCGCTCTTGTCGGGTGCGTTAATGAAATGTAACGCAGCTTATTAAATTGAGTTAAATTAAGATTATTATTAAGCTAGAATGACAAATAATAGTCTATATATTATCCCCTAAAACTATGACTGAACTTCTCCAACAAGTAATTACAGAACTCAAAAAACTTCCCCCAGATCAACAAGATGCGATCGCTTCCCGTTTGATGGCTGAACTAAAAGAGAAACAGCTTGCTGAACTTAGACCCATTACCAATAATAAACCATTACGACCATTTGGTTTATGTGCTGGAGAATTTACCGTTCCAGAAGATTTTGATGCTCCTTTACCAGAAGATATTCTCAGCGCATTTGAAGGTCAATGAGGATTTTACTAGATACCCATATTTTTCTCTGGTTTATTAGTGGTAACAATCGTTTATCAATAGATGTTCGTGACTGTATTCGTGATTCAGATAACGAAATTTACTTGAGCGTTGTTTCCATTTGGGAATGTATTGTTAAATATCAATTAGGTAAGCTACCATTACCAGACTCACCTGAAATTTATTTACCAAAAGAGCGTAATCGTCATCAAATTGTTAACCTTGATTTAGATGAAAAAAGTGTTATTCAATTAGCTCAACTACCACCTTTACATCGTGATCCATTTGATAGAATGCTCATCTGTCAAGCTTTACAAAATGGCCTGACAATTGCAACAATAGATGAAGCAATTCGTGCTTACCAGGTCAGCACTTTATAGTGTGCTCTGCTCCGCAGTGCCTTCGGCAACGCCTATCTTGTAGGTTGGGTTGAGGGACAAAACCCAATAATCATCAATTGAAAAGAAGCGATCTCCTTGAATGACCCTGAAAAATAAGACTGATTTATTTATAAGAATGTATTATATTTGTATTTCTTAAGTTCGGATTCGACCAAAAAGAGTAATCATTTATACTAAACAGCCCTAAAAATGTTCAGCATGATCAAAAAAATTTGCAAAAGATTATCAATAATTAACGACAGAATAACCTTGACAAACCATACTACTTTTTTGTATGCTAATAAACAATGGTAGATGTAAATTGGGTAATCTGTATCTGCCTATAGGCCCTGAGATATTATTGCACTTAAATTAAAACTCTAGGCTCTCCCGACATCTTGGTATAAAATGTATAATCAGCTACAATACTTAAGATGGTGGGTTACGACGCGGATTAAAACTTATTAGTTTTTCATCAAAATCATAGCCGCGTCTAACCCACCCTACGAATTATAAGCTTTACTTATCACCACAAGTACGGGAGAGCCGAAACTCAACAAGCGATTAAGAATATAGAAGAACAGAAAAACTTAACCACTTGTAATAATAAAAATGAGCTTTATCATGAATTAGGAATTTAATGTTATCTCCTGTTTTTGAAAATTGTTTTAAGAAAGACATCAAATATCTGTGGAGGTGGTAACTATGACCCAAACCCGATCCAAGTTAGTAACCTTTAAACAATTTATCGAATGGTACCCCTCAAACGGGGTAAGATACGAACTACATAAAGGAGTCATCATAGAAATGCCACCCCCAACTGGCGAACACGAAAATGTTGTTGGATTTTTGGCGGCACAGATAACCTTCCAGTTCTTGCAAATGGGGCTTCCGTTTCGTATCCCCAAAACTGCCTTTATCAAAATTCAGAGCAATAATTCAAGCTATTCTCCCGACATTTTGCTATTAAATCATGACAATCTCGTTAATGAACCTCTGTGGAGCAAGCAATCGACTGTTGTTCAAGCTGCATCTATCCCAATAGCCGTTGAAGTTGTTAGCACTAACTGGCGAGACGATTACTACGACAAGTTAAGGGACTACGAAGACATGGGAATTCCTGAGTATTGGATTGTGGACTATGCCGCACTCGGTGGCAAAAGATTTACTGGTAATCCTAAACAACCAACTATTACAATTTGCGAATTAGTTGAGGGAGATTATCAAATGACTGTATTTAGGGGAAATAATTTTATTGCATCGCCTTTATTTCCCCAACTCAACCTGACAGCACAACAAATTTTTGATTCGGCTTTGTAGTGATATTTATTGATAACTCATCCAAGCCTTAATAAAGATATAAACTGCTAGAATTCCTAACATTCCATAAAAACAAAAGCTTACAACTTTATCAGGTAATCTGGGTAAAAAACGGGTGCTAATTTGCGCCCCAACTAATCCCCCTAATCCCAAAATAATGCCAACCAGAAATAAAACATTACCCCTCAAAGCATGACCAATAGTAGAAGAAATTGAAGTAATCACAATCACGCCTAAACTGGTTTGAATAGCAACTTTAATCGTTGTTTTTAATAACAACATTTGCAGAGGAACCATAATAACTCCGCCACCAATACCAAATAAACCAGCTAGAAATCCTCCCATCGCACCTGTTAATAATCCTGCCATTTTTATTGAAAAGTTAGACAAAGATAAATCTGAATTTTTGAAAATTAATTGACGGCGTAAATTCCCTAAAAAGATATTAAAAATCAAGAACGTACCAAAGGCAGTTAGTAAAATATAATCGGGTAAATAATTAGCAACTTTTACTCCTAATTGAGCCGTAATAATAGCAGGAATTCCTAATAAGATAACTTGCCGCCAATTAAAGTATCCCATGCGCCAATTTTGGATACTTCCCGATAAAGATGTAATCACAATGGCTAAACTACTGGTAGCCACTGCTTGTAAAGGGGTATGGTTGAGAGCAATTAAAAGAGGAACTAAAACCGTTCCTCCACCAATTCCTAAAATTCCTGCTAGTAGTCCTGAAAATAACCCACTAACTATCAAGACTAAAATATTATCTAGCATTTTTTGTTCAGAGGAACTCTCCTAAAATTTTATTAGTTTTGAGGTTGAGAATTTGAAGATTCTTGATAAGGTTCAACTTCAATGGGAATGCCGACAGTTTCTTCTGGAGATGCAGAGGAAGAATTATCATAATTCACAGGTGGTTGCCTCTCTTTGACAGCAGAAAGTTCCTCGACAGGAATAAATTTACTCTCAGACATTTTATCCTCTGATGAGGCAGTATTCATGTCTTGAGTCGTCGTTACATCCTGCTTTTCTGGCTCAGACGAGTTAACCTCTGATGAGGTTTTAGTTTCAGAATTTTCTAGATTGACTTGACTCTCCTGATGGTTGTTTGGGGCAATAGTTTCCTGAATAGGTTTATGATTAAAAAGCGGTTTCAATGGGGAAGGAGAGACTGATTTAACTTCCGAAGTATGACAAGCTGCTGAAGATAACCCCAAATAGCATCTGATTTCTTCTCGCGCGAGGGAAATCCCAACCCCCGTTACTGACACCACTAACGCTGTCATGGGCAAAAAGTATTTGAACATAGTACCACTCCTCATCCTCTAAACTAGCATTTCTCTATTTTATCGGGAGTTGTTGAAAATTGCTTGAGGGTTTCTTAAAAGTTAGAGATAGCATCATTAACTAAGCTAATCTTCAAGAAAAAAAATGATCACGAAGTTAGAAAGATAGCAGTATTGAAAAATTATTGAGCATCTTGAATCACTTGTTGTCCCGTGGGAGAAGTCCCATAACCTAAAAATGCTTTGACAACTTCAGAGGGTGGATTTTTATAACTATAAAATAAGGTTCGTTGATAGGGATAGGTTGAAGCTTCAGGAGTTAACCCATCAATTGATAAGGTTTTCACCGTTTGTTGCTCCGCAACTTGAGCATAGGTAGCGTAACTTATGCCATTTGTTCCTAACCGTTGTAAAATCGGTGTAGTCGCATCATGATCTAAAGTCGTAATATTGGGCGTATTGCCAAAATTTTCCCCATTTAAGACTAATTCAGCAAAGGTTTGTCGCGTCCCACTTACCGAAGGCCGATTAATTACCTCAATCCTACCAGGCGATCGCCCTAGCTCTGACCAATTAGTAATCTTACCTTGAAAAATATCCTTAACCTGCATCATGGTTAACCCTTTACGGAAAGGATTATTTACTCCCACCACAACGGCGATCGCATCTTGAGCAATGGGAATGGCCACTAACCCCTGTTGTTGTTCCTGGGCCGTTAAGGGACGGGAAATAGCTGCCAGATCAATTCTCGCCTCTAGTAGCCCTTGAATCCCCTTACTTGACCCTTGAGCATTCGTCATCACCTGAGTGCCAGGAAATTGCTGTTCAAAGCGATTTTTTAAGGCTTGATTGATTAATACCATACTGGTAGACCCATCAATTTTTACCCTCGTTCCCTTTGGTACATTAGTCGGGGGACTAAAGGCCGTCACTGAAGCGGGAGAAGGGGGAACGGGTAAGGGACGATCAGAGGTAGCGGGTTGATTGTCAGAAGTAGGAGAAGATAACACATTGTTGAGATTACCTTGATTTTGATGGGTAAACCACCAATAACCCCCCCCAAGAATCCCTAGGGTAATCATCAAGGATACAATCGTTATTAGGGTTTCTTTTTTTTGCGTCATCTCCTAAATACCTCGGCCACCTAGTCTGGCCAACATTGTACGATAAAAGGTTAATTAAATAGTGATGAACATTCGCATTGGTAACGGTTATGATATCCATTGTTTAGGGCCAAACCGTCCTTTAATTTTAGGGGGAATCACGATTCCTCATCCCCTGGGACTTATGGGCCATAGTGATGCTGATGTGCTGACTCATGCCATTATGGACGGGATGTTAGGGGCCCTCAGTTTAGGGGATATTGGTCATTATTTTCCCCCCTCTGACCCCCAATGGGCCGGAGCTAACAGTTTATTATTGTTACAAGAGGTTAATCAATTGGTGCGATCGCAGGGTTGGCACATTGGTAATATTGATTCGGTGATTGTGGCAGAAAAACCCAAAATGAAGCCCCACCTTCGGGCCATGCAGGAAAAATTGGCTCAAACTTTAAGCATTAATCCTGATCAAGTTAGTATCAAAGCGACAACTAACGAGAAGTTAGGCCCAGTGGGACGGGAAGAGGGAATTGCTGTCTATGCTGTAGTATTACTTTCTAAGGCTTAAAATGCTTGTCTAATAATTCAGTCACTTGGTAAGGTTTTACCTGGGAGTAACGGGTTTTATCAGGTAACATAACCAGGTTAGGCCCCTGTTTACATTGTTTTAAACATCCCGTTAATTGAATCTCTACGCGATCGCTTAACCCTTGCTCCCCTAACTGTTTTTCTAACTGTTGACATAACTTTTCTCCCCCTCGTTTCCAACAACTGGATTTTTGACAAACTAAAATTTTTCCTGATGCTTGATTGGGGGTTTCTGATACAATTACTGCATAGGAAATGTCAGGAGTTGGTAACAAATTAACGGTGCTAACTTTTAGCTCGAAAAATCCCATTTTCTTCTTCGTTTCTCTGGTTCCTGTCACTTCTAACCAGGTTCCAGGGGACAGATTGGGATCGATCTCAGACCGGAGTTGTTTGGGGATTTTCAACCAATATTCTCGTTCATTCACCTTAATTCGGAGATATTTAAGTTTATCCCCTTCTTTGATGACAAAACTTTCTAATTGACCGACTAAGCGAAATTGGGAAACGGCGGTAAGATTTGACATAATTTTTTATTTACTAAGAGGTTAATTGAGAATTTAAGTCTCTTTAGCTTGCCAACAAGTATGTAGCCATTCAATCAACTCCCGACGAGAGGCCGAGTATTGTTTGATGACACTCCATAGCTGAATGGCTTCCGTGGGACTCGATAGCTGGACTTGTAAAGGCTGATGGGTTGCACAATAGGAAGGGATATGTAATTCCTGAAGGCGATGGTAGACAATCCAGCGATCGCTCCACTCGACTTGTACAACTTGACTCGATTCTAGGGGGAGGTTGGTTGAATTCATTGACACTGACAAATGAATAATATTGTCATTGTTTCCTTACCTAGTATACCGGACAAATGCTAATTATTCTCAAGTATTTTCTACAAAAAATTGAAGTGCAAGATAGGCCAGAAGCCAGAAGAGTCTTACCAAGGTTGTCCTAGGGAAAATCTAAATCTTTCTTGAGGATTTTACGGAGTCTCGATAAACTGTTGCTAAAATGAGGTATTTTATTGATAGAAGTGTAGTTAAGAAGGGAATACACACATGGCAACCACTCAAGTTAAAGCCCCAATTCGTGCTTTTGACCAAGTAGGAGACAATCCAGTCGGACTAGACAAAAGCGTAACAACTCCCGTTTGTGAAGGCTTTAATATTGCCATCGCAAGCTTTCAAGCGTTGTTCCTACAGTATGAAAAACACCATTTTGTGGTTGAGGGTTCAGAATTTTATTCTTTGCATGAGTATTTCAGCGAAAGCTATGAAGAAGTTCGGGGTCATGTTCATGATCTCGCAGAGCGTTTAAATGGGTTAGGTGGAATTCCCGTGGCCAGCTTCAGCAAATTAGCTGAAATGTGCTGCTTTGAGACTGAACCCGATGGGATGTATGATTGTCGCACCATGGTTGAGAATGACTTGAAAGCAGAACAAGACATCATTAAAATGTTGCGTAGTCAAGCGTCCCAAGCAGAAAGTTTAGGGGATAGAGCAACTCGTTACCTATACGAAAAAATGCTTCTAGAAACAGAAGAACGTGCCTATCATTTAGATCATTTCTTGGTATCAGATAGCTTGACAATTGCATTTGTTGGTAACGGTAACTAGATTTTTCGACGTTGGAATATAACTGAATTTAGCTAGTGATTGTTATGATCACTAGCTCTTTTTATTTTTTATAATCCCTGGCCAATTTCTAATAAATCCCGTGTTCCTGTGATACCTTGTCCCATAAATAATAACAAAGCAAAGCAATTTAAAATAATGTGAATATTGCGCCAACGATTTGAGCGATCTTGATAAATATCTTCGATAATTGCTAAAGAAAAGATCATTAATAAAGCAGCAACAATTCCATAATAGTAATGGGAGATATACCATTCATTGGTACGACGATAGACTCCTTCTTGACAGCCTAAAATTACGACTCCCATGCCCGTTAAGGTGGCAAAAATACCGCGCCAATGTTTTTGTCGAGAACGATGTAACATAACTAAAGAAGCAATTGTTACCATAAACATGAACATCAAAAAAAGGAATTGGAAAAAATTACTTGACCAAAGCTGTTGATTAATGATATTTTTCCCAATAGGATGAGCTAAACCTAAGAGGGTTATCCCAACAACAAAACTTGATAACCAACGACCAATTTGGACGTGTTCTCTGCCAACAATAGGGGGGATTTTACTCTTGTTTCCTTCGAGGGTTTGTAATCTTCTTTGACGAGTTTGCCAAGCATAATAAGAGACAATTCCTATTAAGGGAAAGACAGAAATTATTGTCAATGCAGGATGAATAATGAGCCAAAAAATAACAGGATTCATACTGTAAAAACCTCAAAAAGTATGGCAATAAACAGAATTGACTTTATGGTAGCAGTTCTCAATTAGAACGGGAATAAACTGGTCAGGATTCATGATAAAATCTTGACAAAGAAAGTAGATTTTTTCTGGGCAGCTTATCCTGATATTAAAGAGTATAATTAATCAAGCTTAAATTTTGATGAGAAAATCCCCTAAGTTTAGTTAATAGAATTAATCTCCCTGAGCATCCTGTCGCAGTTAACAATATTATTATTTTGATTACTATATCTCACAAAAAAAGCTAGATATTAAGAATCACGTGAAACCATTCTGAATACCTAACTTCGTTGATTTTTCAGCTATTAGGAATAGCTTTCTTGGTTTTCCCAGATTAAAACCTCCATCGGACTGCCTGTGGTTGGTGGGGGATAAATGCGGATTTTAGCCTGTTTTCCCAGTTCTTTTAAATAGTTACTAAGGGTTTCTAAAGACTTCAAAATTTGCCAAGTTAAACCCTGTTTAGGACAAATTAAAACCAAGGTTAAACCATCACCACCTGTGATTAAATTCCAACCACATTTTGACAATAATTGTTGAATTTGTTGATCACAAGCATGATAAAACAGACGACTAACAACTTCATTAAATTCCCAATAAAGCTCTAAGTCATTAGACATCCAATAGGGTAAATCATCGGGGGGGAGAAAAGATGGGTTCATGGGGACAATTATCAAGGATTTATTATCTATCTCTATTTTTGTATAAAATGTTACAGAAGTCAACTAGGATTTATATTAAAAAGCATTACAAAAATCAAACAAAAAAAGGCGATCGCAGCGATCGCCGAAAAGGGTAGGGTGGGCAAGACCACCTTACATTAATAAATTGTGAAAGTTTAGACGGTCGCTAACTCAGGTTGAGGACGTTTGCTATTGCGAACCCCTTCAATGGCCTCAGCATAGCTTGGTGCTTTAAATACAGCCGATCCAGCGACAATCGCATTAGCACCTGCTTCTAAGACTTGCCAGGTGTTACCAGGTTTTAAACCACCATCCACTTCAATCCAAGGATCGAGGCCCTTTTCGTCACACATTTGACGAAGTTTACGGATTTTGGCAACCATTTCAGGAATAAAGCTTTGACCCCCAAAACCAGGGTTAACACTCATAATCAAGACTAGATCGCACAATTCTAGGACATATTCAATCAAATCTAAAGGAGTGGAAGGATTGAGAACAACCCCTGCTTTTTTTCCTAATTCCCGAATTTGGCCGAGAGTACGATGTAAGTGGGGAGACGCATTGTGTTCTGCATGAACAGAGATAATATCCGCACCCGCTTTCGCAAAGTCAGCGACATATTTTTCGGGTTCGACGATCATTAAATGAACATCTAAAGGCTTTTTCGTATAAGGACGAATGGCATCCACAATTAAGGGCCCAATGGTGATATTGGGGACAAAACGACCATCCATGACATCTACATGAATCCAGTCAGCACCAGCGCGATCTACGGCTTGAATTTCTTCTCCTAAGCGACTGAAGTCAGCCGAGAGGATAGAAGGTGCGACAACAATAGGTTTGGTGGATTGACTCATAATAAGGTGTGTTCTCCCAGGCTCGCTTATGGTAACAATATTAACAAAATCTTTAGATATTCTCTAATTAAACATTTACAATAGCCTATCTTGGTCAATCAGGCTAGGGGCCGTTGTCTAAACCCCTTAATTCTCAGGGGAGTTAGGAGAAGATTTTTGAGAAAGCTTATTAATTAACCAACTTAAAATTGCCCCTAAAAAAAGAATACCAATGGCTGGATTAAATAAAGGTTGCCATAGTTTGTACCATAAATCAAACCCCAGGGGAACCCCGATAGAGCGTCCAATTACAGCCGCAGCAAACCAAAAAAATGCCAATAAGACTAAAAAAACATCCGCCACTAATAAGCGATTTAACCAAGTCAGAACAGTTTCTTTCATTTTCTCGTTTCTCCTAAGATTCGGCATCATATATTATGGCCCTACAGGAAGTCAAAAGTAAAACCCTGATGGGTCATCGTTTATTTTAGGATCTAATTAAATTTCTTATGCAAGTTGCTTTGACGAGTCAAGACTGGTTTCAATGGGCGATCGCTCTCATTTTAGGCTTTCCCTTTTTGATGATTTTTTTAAATGAAGTTATTGTGCGACTTCGGCAAGAAGAAAAGTCTTTAATTAAAACATTTTTTATCCTGCGTAACTTAGTTTTACCAACGGTTGCTCTCCTCTTATTTTTAACAAAAGTTCTCGAAATATCTGAAGAAGAAACGATTATTAGAATTGTCAAAACTTTAGTCTGGATTTGTATCATTCATGCGGCCCTCTCAGGCTTTAAAGTTTTAGTGTTTGATCAAGCAACTCCCGAAAGTTGGCAAGCTAAAGTCCCTGATTTATTACTCGATTTAATGCGGTTCTTTCTGGTGACTTGTATTGCTGCCCTTATTCTATCTACGGTGTGGCAAGTTGATTTAGGTGCGCTTTTAACCGCGTTTGGGGTCGGTTCTCTTGTCATTGGTTTAGCTTTACAAGATGCCCTTAAAAATCTCTTTTCAGGGATTTTATTATTGTTTGAACGTCCCTTTGCTTTAGGAGATTGGTTAAAAGTTGGGGATACCATTGGTAAAGTGATTAAAGTCAACTGGCGATCTGTTTATTTACAAACCCGCGCTCAAGATAGCGTGGTGATTCCTAATTCAATTTTAGCTCAAGGAAATTTTACTAATTATCATCGTCCCACTGAATTGCACGTTGAAACTTTTACTTTTGGTTTTTCCTATGATGATCCACCCAATAAAGTGATTTATGTCCTCAAAGAAACGGCTTTAGCCACCCCAGGAATTTTAAATGATCCCAAACCTTGGGTGAGAATTGAAAACTATGCTGATTTTTCGATTATTTATAAAATTGGTTTATTTATTCAAGATTACGAAGGGATGTTGACTATTCGCAATGATTTTGTGATTCGAGTTTGGTATGCTGCCAAACGGTATCATTTGACCATTCCTTACCCCATTCAAACAGAATATCAAATGAATCTTTCCGAAATGCCCAAACCTAACCCAGTGGCCAAAGTGACAGAAATGATGCGATCGCTGCCTAATTTTGGGTCAGTCGCTGCGGAACGATTAACGAAAGAAAAAGATGCCACCAATCTCCGATATTATGCTCAAGGAGAATGGATCTTTCAAGAAGGGGAAAGAATTGCCGGACTCCATTTGATTTTAACTGGCTATGCGGCTATTTTAGTGAGAGATAATCTTGGTCAAGAACAAGAAATTGCTCAGTTAGGTAAAGGGGAATTTTTTGGAGAAAAGATTCTATTAACCGGAGAATGTAGTGATGTCTCAGTGATCGCCTTAGATGATTTGGAAGTGGCTGTTTTATCCCCTGAGGTGATCGCCACCCTCCTAGAACAAATGCCCCGACTCTCTCAAGAATTTAGTGAACTCTTAGAAACGAGACGCAAAGAGGTGATTAGAGCTAAAAACCAGAATTATGAGGAATTTCCCTTTAATTCTCAAATTTAACCCAAGATCAGAAAGAGAACCGACGACTTTCCATGTTTCGTCTCGGCTCTCTTGCTGGTTCGCTCCTCACACTACAAATAAATATACAGGAAACTTTGCATTTTGTCACTATGCTTAAGATTCTTTTTTGATTCGTTGCTTAACTTTACAATTGAGGGCGAGGGGGTCGTTCAATTTGAGATAACCACAACCCTTTTAATATATACTGGGTAAGGGCAACTAATCCTAATCTTACTTGGGATAATTCAGGATTAACTAGGGCAGTTTCGCCGAAAATACGACAGTAACTGTCAAATTTTAAGAAAGACTCACTTAAATGATTTGCTAACTTTATTTCATCGACAGAAGACTCGTTTACTAAGCGATCCGTCGTAGTAACAAGTTGAGAAATCAGCGATCGCTCTACCGGATCTGATAATCTTAATTGTTCCCTTTCTAAGTCATACCAAGGGATGATCTGAGGGTGTGTAAATGACTGAAAATTTGGCTCAAATAACCCATTATTTAACTGAATAATCCCCTCTTGCTCTCCTAACCTTAGTAACGCACCACAACGGGTTTGAGAGTATTCTAGGGGGAATAAATTGTTATCATTTACTGACATTAGGGGATTATTTTTGACTGGCCAGGGAAAGGTAGGTAAATTTTGTAACCAGTCAGCCAAAGTGCGATCGCTTAATTCAAACTGTAACCAACCAGGAGCAACCAATTTTACAGTAAAGCTGAAGGAAGAAACTTGCCTTTCTATCAAGTTCAAGATTTCTTCAGCTAGGGTAACAGGAGAAACAGAAAACTGAGGGGCCAACTTAACTGCGATCGCACAACGATAGGTAAGGGAATGGAGATGAGGTAAACGAAACACAGAAACCGTGTATCGAGGAAGTTCACAACCAGGAACTTTTAAGGGATACCAAGGGGTCAATAGAGTCTCTAGGGACTGTTGTAACTGCCTTTGCAGAGAAAAATAAGTTATAGTCATTTCTAACCGCTAAAAATTCGCCAAAAACCCTTTATTTGCCAGATTTAATCCCTACTGATTAAGATAAATCAATATTTTCCGTCCTCATCTAGATTAACGCCCCTGAGATGTTTTCCTCTAAACCCCCTCCTATTTTTGAGACAGAGCAACCCTTTAGCACATGGCAAGAACTGTGTAATTGGGCCCGTTCCCATTGTCGTCAGCGTATTTTTCAGAAAGATCAACAAATTCCAGCCCGTCCTGGGTTACTGTATTTAGTAACACAAGGAGCAGTGCGTTTGATGGGATGTTCACCCCTAAAAGAAGAGCAACCATCCTTAGAAAAGGAGATCACCGAAGCCATTTTTCTGGGTATTATTGGGATAGGACAGCCCTTTGAAATTACGGAACATCCTCAGAGTATTATCCATGCTTATGCCCATTTAGAAAAAACCTCAGTCATTTGGTTCTATTGGCATGAATTAGCCGCTTCATTAACCTGGTATATCAAAGTCTTAGAAATGTTTCGCCAACAGCATCAACGTAAATTATTGTGGATGAGTATTATGGCACAAAAACGAACCGTTGATCGACTGATTGGTTTTTTTACCCTATTAGCTCTAGAAGAAGGGGAAGGGACGGAAAAAGGCTATTATTTACCCTATCCATTAACCCAGGCTCAAATTGCCAGTGCCATTGGCACCACGAGGGTAACAGTGACACGCTTAATGGGAAAATTGCGACAAGAGGGATTGATTGAAATTCAGGAAGACAACCGAATTTGTTGGAAAATTAAGTAATTTATTGGGAACAATAAACATGAAACTGTTAGGTAAAAAGTCATGAAAAAACTAGGAACAATTATCTTTGTCGTGGGCTTAATTTTTATCGGCATGGGGGATAGTTTTTTACCCAAACCCCTAAGTACCATTAGCAGACAAACGCGCACCAGTATTAATCAGTCTTTACTGGGTTTGATGCCTAATCCCAAAATTAGGAAACCCAGTGAACAACATGATGCTGAAGTAACAGAAATGGAAGAAAGGGTTAAAGGAAACCGCGATCAATTAGTGGACGAACCTAATAAGTAATCGCAAATCATCCCCTATTCCCCTTTCTTCATGGCCTTTATTTATCCTTTAACCAGCTAAACATGGCCCGTAAATCTGTCCCGACTTCTTCAATGGGATGTTCTGCTTCTTGACGACGCATGGCCGTAAATCCTGGTTTACCCGCTTGATTTTCTAAGACAAATTCCCGTGCAAATTGTCCGCTTTGAATTTCTTTAAGAATTTTTTTCATTTCAGCGCGGGTTTCATCGGTAACAATGCGCGGCCCTCTGGTTAAATCTCCATATTCGGCGGTATTGGAGATACTATCACGCATTTTAGCTAGTCCCCCTTCCACGATCAAATCCACAATTAATTTGACTTCATGGAGACATTCAAAATAGGCTAATTCCGGTTGATAACCTGCGGCCACGAGGGTTTCAAACCCTGATTTAATTAAGGCAGACAAACCACCACAGAGAACCACCTGTTCCCCAAATAAGTCGGTTTCTGTTTCCTCTCTGAAGGTAGTTTCTAGGATACCGGCACGGGTTCCACCGATTCCTTTAGCATAGGCCATGGCGCGATCGCGGGCCTGGCCGGTAGCATCTTGGTAAACGGCAAATAAACAGGGAACTCCTTCCCCTTGTTCATAGGTACGTCGCACTAAATGGCCAGGGCCTTTAGGGGCAACCATAATGACATCAACGGTTTCAGGGGGAACAATTTGCCCAAAATGAATATTAAACCCGTGGGCAAATAATAAAACCTTGCCATTCCGTAGGTTAGGTTCAATTTCCTCTTTATAAATGGTTTTTTGGACTTCATCAGGCAGCAAAATCATGATCCAGTCAGCGACACTGGCTGCTTCTGAGACGCTGAGAACTTTTAAGCCAGCATCTTCGGCTTTTTTAGCTGATTTACTGCCTGGATACAGCCCCACAACGACTTTTATGCCGCTATCTTTCAAATTTAGGGCGTGGGCGTGACCTTGGGAACCATAACCGATGATCGCAACGGTTTTATCGGCTAAAAGGTCAAGGTTGGCATCTGCGTCGTAATACATCCGAGCCATGAGGCTGTCTCCTAATTCTTATGCAAACTCTCTATTATATAATCTATAAGGCTAATGGAGTCCCTTCGGATAATTTGTAATCTTTCTTTTGACTTTTAAACTGAGAACTCATACCAAATTAGCCCATAGTAAAAGCAGTTAAAAGAGGTTTTGAGAAAATATCAATAATAATTCCGAGTAAAATAATGATAGCAATTCCTTGGATAATATCTAATTTTTGATTAAGCTCTTTAAGTTCTGTTTTAAGATCACTTTCTCTGTCTGTAACGGGTTTTGCTAATTGAGTTTTTAAGTCGTTGATCTCTTTGATAATTTGAGAGTTATTCTGATCTTTTTGAGACAAAACAGTCTCAATCCCATTAAGTTTTTCTTGAATGGTTTCTGCTCTGATTTCCAGACGATCAATTTTAATTTCTAGAACACCGATGACTTTATTTTGAATCAAGAAATTTCGCTTATTATTATCCATAACATTTAGGGAGTTTTGATCAGGAAAAATTAAGAGTTAAAAAGGGTTGAATTTTTTGGTAAAGCAACCCAACTGATTTACTTAACCCAAAAACTAGATTAAAATTTGCAGATGCTGCATTAATTGGGAAGCTTGCATTGCTCCTTCAATCCGTTTTACAGGTTTGCCTTTTTTAAATAATACCAAAGTGGGTAAGGTTTGAATACCGTATTTGGAGGCAATTCCTGGGTATTTATCCGTATCAATTTTGATGACTTGTAAGCGGTTTCTCATCTGGGTTCCTACTTGTTCTAAAATAGGGGACATCATCTGACAAGGGCCGCACCAGGTAGCATAGAAATCCACTAAAACCGGGACATTTGATGTCATCAGAAGTTCTTCAAAACTGGAAAATTGTTTTTTGACTGCCATAATTTTTAGATAATCAGAAAAACGGTAGGTTCCCAAGTCAAAAAACTTGGGTTTTTGGGGTTTATGAGGGGTTTTTAGGGGATGCAGCCGTTTTCTTGCGTTTGTCTTTTGCGCTCCTTCTGACACGACTCGATGACTTAGTTGGTGGGGTTTGAGGGGTGTCTGTTGAGGGTTGAGTAACTCGTTTTAAGAGTAACCCTTGAGAGTCACATAGTTCAAAACAGCGCAAATCAGCTAAAGTTGTGTTGGGATCGAGTCCTGGGGAAGCGATCGCAATTTCCCACTCATTCAGATCTAATTGTAGCCAATCTCCGATGGTAATGGTCAAAGGATCGCCTTCAAGATGGGATACCATAACAATTTGTTCGGAATGATTTTCAGGATTAGTTCGCATTCCATAAAAAACGGTTCTTTCTTCTTCATTAATGCGATTAAAACGATCCATTTGTTGTAAGTTATGATGGAGCCAAGGATGAGTTTTACGGAAGCGACGCAGTTCTAAATTATAGCGAACTTGTGCCGGATTGAGGAGATCTTCATAATGGGAGACATTACACACTTCATGGCAATCTTCCATAAACAGTAAAGCAAACTTTTTCAGCTTTGGAATAGTGAGGTTTTTCAGGAAAGGAAGACTTTCATGACGGTTTAATTTTCCTAAAACAGAAATCTCACAAACTTGAGCATCGTTGAATTCTCCAAAGCAAGCTTGACAAAACTTAATTACTGCTTCTAAATCGTATTCTCTTTCTACCATGCTGAGGGCAATTGCCTGACCAAATTCTCGCAGGACTTCTAGGGTATCAAATCCTAAAGACTTTACCCGTTTAAAAGCCCAATTCTGTTCATAAATCTCTGGGGTTATTTGCCAATCTAAAAAGCCCATTTCTTCCGAAACAACTTTCACCCCATAACGATCATCTGTGTTGCGGAAAAACATCCAAGGCACTCGCATTAAAGCATTAATAAAGTCCATGGGTAAACCTGGCATAAAACCATAAACCCAGAGACTAATTGCTGGATTATCATAGGCATTATGAATGACTTCAGATAAGGTATTTCCCAATTTTTCATTAATCGGTTGAGTGGGATCAACTTGATTACCTCGCCTCACAGTATCATGATTTCCACAACCAGTAATCCAGTGATCTCCTTTTTCCATCACTTCACAAATTCGTTGCCATTTTTTTTCCCAAAACCCTTTTAAAGTCGGGGTATTATGGGCAAAAATCAAGGGGCCCCATTGATAGGATTCTGGCATTAATTCAATGAGATCTCGATAAGTTGATTTTTCTTCCCATCCCTCTTCTGGCCAGGGTCTGCCGTCTTCAAAAATTGTAAATAAGAGCCGTTTATGACCTTCAATTTCTTGTTCAACATTAGCCATTGCTAATAAATAAGCATCATCCTGTTCTACTCGTCCTGTTAAGGGATTAAAGAAGCGAAAATCTTGACCACCATCAATACGAATGCCATCGGCACCTGTATTAATTTTCCGTCTTTGCATTTCTAATAAAATAGCACGGGGCATTGGTAATTGATGGTTTAAATCTTGCCCATACATATTCGGCCCTTTAAGAAATTGCCGATTAATTAAAAGTTCCGCTTGATTATCGGCATGACCATAAACCAAATCATAAATTAAGTGAATTGGCCCAGTGGGAAAATTATGTAATGTCCCAATAAATTCAATTAATTCATCAGGACGAAGACTTCCTAATAGGGCTGGATTTGTGGCACTTGATCCTAAAATTGGAACATCATAACCCCAATCCTGGGTGTTTGGTTTAATCAGTTTTAAAGGGGAACGATTCATCGGAGGAAGCAAGCGACTTCTCGGACTTTTATCCTCAACAGGAAGGACAAATATTCCGCTTTCTGGACTCAAATCATCTCGATATTCAATGGTGGGTTCGATAGGAAGTAATTGAATGGCATCATAGCCAATATAATTTTCTTCAACGGGAGTTAGGAGATTATTATTAACAAGTTTATGGCTGATTTCTTGATAAATTTTCGTTAATCCAGCAATGGTTCCCTCTGGGGATGCAGTGCCAACATGAAGTTGTAAAATATTCGTGGGAGCAGCAACACGAGGAGGAATTTCTTCACTACTAGAAGGAACTCCTGTTTTTTTAAAATAGTCAAGATCAACTCGCTTTTTTTGAACCGTTGCCATATCATATAATTCTGCTGGGGCAAAAATTCCAAAAGGAAGAGAATAGGGAACTAAATCTCTAACCGTTTTCAATTTCCCGAAATGATCATAATAACGTAACCAGTAAAATGACCCGACTTCTTCTTTGTTTCCTGGTTTCATTCCAGCGATCGCACCCCAAAAAAATTCCCCCTGTTGTTTGAGTTGCAGACAGTCCCGTCGTACTTTAATCGTTTGTTCTTGTTGCTGCCAATTAATATTTTTGAGAGGGGTGAAAACTTCGAGATAAATTTCTCTCGCTTGCATGATTTCCCCTGTTAATTCTGGTGTCCAAAACCCAATTTCTGTGATACCATCATGACGGTAATGGGCCCCTAAACGGCTGGCCAAGGCTTGAGATTTTTCAAAAACGGTTCTCTCGGAATGTTCAATCTCTACGACCCAATCTAACATAGACTGGGTTAAAGTTTCTTCCAGTACGGGCGTTTTTTTTTCTGGAGTCATTGTGTTACTAACTTACATCCTCTATTGATAAATTGTTGAGTCGTTGCAATCATAAAGATTGATCGGAGTTATTTGCCAATTACTCTATTCCCTGACTCTCTATTGATGATAGTATCCTTTCTGATCGAGCCGAGTTAGGCAAATTCCCTGCTATTTTAGCATCTAGACACTATTCTAGATGATTTGTCAGATATAGACTAATCCTCCATAAGAGACTCTCTCTGATGATAGGTTGCAGATATTATTAATTAATGTTAGGATACAGGACGTAAACTTAGAAAGCCTGAACAGAACCAAGGGCAGAGCCACTCTGTATCAATCTAAGGGAGCCTTTAGTTAATGACAGGGAAGTACATTTGTATAACCCCCATGTTTATCAAAAAAATGAACAGGAATCAATTCATATCTGCACGACTAGAATATCCAGTTTTGTCGAGCAAGAGTGTAATATTAGATACGAAAAAACTTAATCAGCTAATCAATTTTAAAAAAACTGTTTTCTGAGCAGTTTGAACTATTCAAAAATCATCATTGTGAGCCATTAATTAGATTAATTTACCTAGCTAATTCAGGGTAAGCCAATGTCCTCAATCAGCTTGTAATTCTCATGATAGAAGCCAAATCAAAAGCATTCCTGTCAGTAACCGGATATCTTGACTATTAATCGACAGAAAGATCAGATTGAACAGTTACTGAACAAGCTTAAAACTCCAGAAAACTCCAGAAAACTCCAGAAAAATTCAGCTTATGAAATCATCTCTTGTTATCTTATACCACCGCGAACCCTATGATGAAGTGGTAGAAAATGGACAAATTCGCTATCTTCGCAAGAAAAGTCCTAACGGCATTCTTCCTACCTTAAAAAGCTTTTTTGCTGATGTCAATCAAGGAACTTGGATTGCTTGGAAACAGGTAACAGCAAAACAAAGAACCAATTTTGTTGAACGAGTAAGCGTGGAAGATGAAGGCAATTATCGAGTCTTTCGCATTCCCTTAAGTGCAGAACAAGTTAAACAGTTTTATCACATCACCTCCAAAGAAGCATTTTGGCCCATTCTTCACTCATTTCCCTATCATTTCACCAGCGAAACCTCTGAATGGGAAAACTTCCGAGAAATTAACCGTCTGTTTGCGGAAGCAGCTTGTGAAGAAGCGGCTGATGATGCCTTAATTTGGGTGCATGACTATAACTTGTGGCTTGCACCCTATTATATTCGCCAGAAAAAGCCCAATGCAAGGATCGCCTTTTTCCATCATACGCCCTTTCCTTCTGTCGATATCTTCAATATTTTGCCTTGGCGTGAAGAAATTGTTGACAGTTTACTCTGTTGTGATCTAGTTGGCTTTCATATTCCTCGCTATGCCGAGAATTTTGTCAGCGTAGTTCGTAGTTTACGCCCCGTAGACATCGTAGAAAAGCAAAAAGTATCAGGACACTTAACCACCGTCGGCATTGCCCTAGCAGAGCCAGAAGTGACCACTAAACTACGCTATAAAAATCAGACGGTTAGGGTAGATGCCTTCCCCGTGGGAACTAACCCCAAAAATATTCTAGAGGTGTTACATTCTCCTGAAGCCCAAGAACGAATTGTAGAATTTAAGGAAAGTTTGCATGATCGCAAGTTAATTTTTGCTGCCGGTCGAGTAGACTATGTAAAGGGTAATCAAGAGAAATTAGAAGCTTTTGGTCGTTTATTGGATCGTCGTCCCGATTTACACGGCAAAATTAACTTTATTATGACTTGTGTACAACCTGCGCCGGGAATGCGGGTTTATAAGACAGCCCAAAGTCAAATTGAGCAGTTAGTGGGCAGAATTAACGGCCGTTACGCCAAACTGGACTGGACACCCATCGTGCTGTACACTCAGCCCATTCCTTTACTTGACCTATTCTGCTTCTATAAAGTAGCGGATATTTGTTGGACAACCCCTCTGCGGGATGGTTTAAACTTGGTGGCCAAAGAATACATTGTTGCCCATGAAGGACAAAACGGGGTGTTAATTCTCTCAGAATTTGTGGGAGCCGCCATCGAATTACCCCAAGCCATTTTAACCAATCCTTACTCGGTTAAACGCATGGATGAGGCTATAGAAAAAGCTTTAATTATGTGTCCAGAAGAACAAAAAGAAAGGATGGCCAAGATGTATCATACAGTCACTACTTATGATGTTAAATATTGGGCTGATCGTCTTTTAGACTACTTCGGCAAGCTGACTCATGAAACGGTAGAAGAAAGAGTATGATCCCTTAAATTTCCTTTCCCATTCCCTGATCCCAATGAAAAACTGGTTCAGACAGAATATTCCGAGAGTTCCCCCGGAAACCCGCGAAAAATTGCATCAAGAACTATTAGAAGAGGCTCAACTCGATACCAATTTTCTCGTTTTAAACTTAAGTTCTTGTCTTATTGCCAGCTTGGGACTCTTAATGAATAGTCCGGCGGTAATTATTGGAGCGATGTTAATTGCTCCTTTGATGATGCCCTTACGAGGTTTAGCTCTTGGTGCTTTAGATAACGAGCGTCACTTAGTGAAAACCAGTCTGATCACCTTAGTGATAGGGACAGTAGTCGCAGTTATCATGTCTGGATTAGTCGGGGGGATCTTTGGCTTGCCAGAGTCCTCCTTTAGTACAGAAATTCTCGGACGAACCCAACCTAATTTAGCTGATTTAGGGGTAGCAGTGGCAGCCGGGGCAATTAGTGGCTTTGCCAAAATTCGGCGTAAACTTAGTGATGCTTTAGCAGGAACAGCTATTTCTGTGGCTTTGATGCCCCCTATCTGCGTGGTAGGCATTGGTATTTCTCAGCAAGCATGGCAATTAAGTAATGGTGCCTTTTTATTGTATTTAACCAATCTTTTGGGCATTACCCTCTCTTGTGTCATCGTTTTTGTCTTAGGGGGATATTACCTTGATTACCAGCAAACTCGTCAAGCATTGGGGGGATTTTTAGTGATGACGGGCATCCTGATCTTCCCCTTGTTTATTAGTTTTGGCAATCTTTTACGTCAAGAGAGAATTGAAGCAGAAATTAAGACTATTCTGCAACGAAAAACGGTGACAGTGGGTCAGCAAACGGAATTAGTCGGGTTTAAGGTACAATGGCCGACCTTTCCTTGGGATCAAGACTATCCGATTATTTTATTGACGGTTCAGGAAAATTCGGAAAATCCCGTCACACCCACCCAAGTTCGCTTAGTCGAAAAATTGATTCAACGAGACTTAGGCAAAAAATTTAAGTTAGTGTTTCGGGCCAGTCAATTAAGAGAGGTAAGAGCAGATTACGAAAAACCTTTATCCCCTCCCTTACTATTTGGCCCGGCCCAATTACCACCGGCCCCCTTTCGTCCCCAACATCAAGATGCTAACTCTTCCCAAGTGAATTAAGAAACGTAATTGAGGGATTAACGGCCAATTTTCTGAGCTTGATTGACAAATCCGGCACTGATATAACGACCATAGTTATTCAGGCGATCTTTTTGTCCCATGCGATCAGGGTTATCAAAAAGACCTCCTAGGCCAGTAATCACCACTGTAACCATGCCCATAAGGATCAAATAATTACGGAGTATTATAATTTTTTTTGAGGTCGCTGAGAGCATCGATATAGCCTCATGGGTGTTTAGCAAGGAGAGAAATGAGTATTAGTGATAAATTTGAAGGTTTTGAGTTGAAATACTCAATCCCGAATATTTAAAAATTAGTTTCTAGCATAACACTTGTGTCCACCTTTCATCAGGGAATCTTCATAATCTAATTGCTCAAATCTGCTTGCTTTCTCGTCTTATCCCTTCTATGGTTGACATAATGATTAATGCAGGAATTTTTTCTCGTTTGATAACTGAGTAAGACTATGGAACAATTTTGGTGTGAGGTGTTAAGCTTCTGTCAAACCACTACGAAAGCGATCGCGGCTCCCCTGATTGAGCAGTCTGGGAACATCTCCCCTAAGATGAAAGAGGATGGCTCTTTGGTGACTGAAGGCGATCGCTGGGCCGATCAGGCCATTCGGGAAGCGATCATGGCTCAATTCCCTGAGCATGGGGTTTTAACGGAAGAAACGACCCATATTTTCCCGGCTCAAGATTGGTGTTGGATCGTTGATCCCATTGATGGCACGACCAATTTTACCAGAGGCATTCCCATCTGGTCTATTTCTTTGGGTTTATTGTATCGAGGAACTCCTGTATTTGGGTTTGTTTATCTTCCCCAATTACAACAGTCTTTTTATGGGTATTGGTATGGGGAAACGGGGTTAACGGGGCCGACAGGGGCCTATGTTAATGGCAAACCCATTCACACGAGCAAGGATACACCAAGTAAGGGTCATTTATTTAATCTTTGCGCTCGAAGTATAAAGATCTTACAAAAGCCTTTTCCTTGTAAAATTCGCATGATTGGAGTAGCAAGTTATAACATATTATTGGTGGCTTGTGGGGCAGCATTAGGGGGAGTAGAAGCGACTCCGAAAGTGTGGGATATTGCAGCCGTTTGGGTGATTATTCAAGCTGCTGGCGGCGTTTTGATTTCTTTAAAAGATGAGTCAATTTTTCCCTTGACAATTGGTCGAAATTATGGTAGATATTCTTTTCCTTGTTTGGTGGTGAGTCAAGCTGAATTTGTGCCTTTATTTAAACCTTTGGTAGAGTGTATTTTATAGATGGTTGAACGCAAAAGTTTGAAGTTAGGAAAGGTTGAATTATCCTATTTAGAATGGTCCCAAGGTCAAGAGCCTTTGTTATTATTACATGGGTTAGCTGATCTGGGATGGGTTTGGTCAAGTTTAGGGGATTATTTAGCCCCAAATTATCATATTATTGCCCCTGATTTGCGGGGGCATGGGGAAAGTAGTAAACCGGAAACAGGTTATAAATTCTCTGATTATATTAATGATTTAGATGCTTTAATGAGTTATTTTGGCTGGAATTCTGCGACAATTATCGCCCATTCTTGGTCAGCAAAATTAGCAGCAATTTGGGCGACTAAACAGCCTGAAAGGTTTAAAAATTTAATTTTAATAGATCCGTTTTTTATTGATAAAATGCCATCAATGTTTAAAGTTACCTTTCCTTTGTTATATAAAGTCTTGCCATTTTTGAAAGCCATGGGGCCATTTAATAGTTATGAAGAAGCTGAAAAATTAGCTCGTAGTTTAAAACAATATCGTGGGTGGAGTCCCTTACAACAGCAAGTTTTTCAGTTAGCAATAGAAGAAAAAATAGAGGGAAAATGGGGTAGTAAATTTATGCCGCAAGCGAGGGATGAAATTTTTGAAGAAGTGATGAAATATTCAGGATTAACTCAAGTAATTGATCTACCTACTTTATTGATTAAACCCCAACAAGGACTGAATAGAACTGAATGGCAACTTAAACCTTATAAAAAGTATTTAAAACGGTTACAAATTGTTGAAGTTCCTGGCAATCATTGGGCGTTTTTAGTCGAACCAGATGCTTTTAATAAAGCGGTTGAAGCCTTTTTAAAAGAGCAATTTAGTTGATTTTTTTAGCTCTACCAAACCTACTGTCTAAAACTATTAGAAATTATAGGATCAAACCCTTAAGGGTTAAGCTATACAGACAAAACCCGCCTGCGCGGGTTTAATTTAGACTGCGAAGGGAGGCTTAGTTTGTATAGTATCAGGCTGGCTTCAGTCTGTCTGTAAGTATTGATTTAGCTTATTCTTATTACTTATTACTTATTATCTTAATCATCATCAAGATAATTATCAATTTCTGGATTATATTTGCGCTCTATTTTATCAATAGCAGACTCATCCGTATTAATAATTTTATTCTCATCAAGATAGTAAGCTCCTGTTTCATAACCTTCTGCCAAAGATAACATCATAGTGGTTAAACTACTATAAACCATCCAAGGATCATCTACCTCTCTATCTTCTTGAAAGACGAGATAAACAGGAGAAAAAGCCTGGCAATTTTCAGAACCTTTGATAATATAATAATCACCTTGAAACCTTGAAAAAGGAAACCAACAATCATTCCAAGAAGCCTCAGAATGGTTAGTTAATTGCGCCTGAATTTGTTTTTCTTCTTCAATAAAAGAAAGAGCTACATCTAAAGGAAGAAACCAATGAAAAGGGAAAAAATTATAGTCTTGACTACTGCTACCATTACGCCATTGATAAAGGGTGTAAATTTCTGCGGGTAACTGAAAGGGAAAAGCGGATAATAATGCTTCAATTTCTGATATACTTAAGCCAGGTTCAAGAGCCGCTGCTGACTCAGGAAGATTTTGTTCTAACCAATACCTAATTCTTTCGAGAGCTTCGATTAAAGGAGATAACATATTTGATGGCGCAAAAGATCATTAAGGTTAGTATAATCGAGAAAAATCAAAAAAACGTTAAGTCATACCTAAAAAAAACCAAGTGATAGTCGTAAGGGCTTAATATTATTAAGCCCTTACTGAAAAAATTAATGACTTGCCATCTTTCCCAAAGCATCTGGTTCATCATGAATAGCTAACCTTTCTAATAAGGTTGCACTGGCTTCATTTAAGCCAACTAATTCAACTTTTACGCCCCGTCTACGGAATCGTAAGACTACTTTATCCACCGCATCAACTGCAGATTGATCCCACAAATGAGCATGAGTTAAATCAACAATAACATGGGCTAATTCTTCCCGAAAATCAAAGGAACTCAAGAAACTATCAACAGAGACAAAAAAGATTTGACCATTAACACTATAAATCCTTTTACTTGCTGCTTCATCTAAGAAAGAATCAATAAAAATTAGGTTAGCAATTTTACGACTAAAGAAAATAGCACTCATGGCCACACCAATAATTACCCCGACGGCCAAATTATGAGTTAATACCGTAATTAATACTGTTGTAATCATCACTGTGGTTTCATTTTTGGGTACTTTACGAAAAGAACGAGGATGAATAGATTGCCAATTAAAGGTACTAATAGATACCATAATCATGACTGCTACTAAAGCAGCCATAGGAATACGCGCTACCCAGTCCCCAAACACCAAAATAAAGATAAACAGAAAAATTCCCGCACTCAAGGTAGAAAGACGGGCCCTTCCCCCAGAGCGAATATTAATCACCGATTGACCAATCATCGCACATCCGGCCATTCCCCCAAAAAATCCCGTTACAATATTAGCCACCCCTTGGGCCAAAGCTTCTTGATTTTTATTACTAGAAGTATCCGTTAAATCATCAATTACATTAGCCGTTAAAAAGGATTCAACTAACCCCACTAAAGACAGGCCTAAAGCATAGGGCAGAATAATTTGTAAGGTTTCAAAATTAAAGGGGACTTCAGGCAGCAAAAACATCGGTAAGCTAGTGGGGAGGGTTCCCTCATCTCCTACTGTGTGTACTTGCCATCCTGCGGCCCAAGAAACGGCAGTAATAACGACAATAGCGACTAAAGGAGAGGGAACGACTTTGGTAAATCGAGGTAAACCGTAAATAATGCCTAAACCAGCGGCTACCATTCCATAGACTAACCAAGATGCCCCTGCAAACTGGGGAAGTTGGGCCTGAAAGATAAGAATAGCCAAAGCATTGACAAACCCCACCATTACCGCCCTAGGAACAAAGCGCATTTGATTTCCCAGTTTGACCCAACCCCAAAGGATTTGTAGAATACCAGTGAGGACGGTGGTAGCCAGTAAATATTGTAATCCATGATCTCTGACTAAAGTGGTCATTAATAAGGCCATGGCACCCGTTGCGGCGGAAATCATGCCAGGACGACCCCCGATAATAGCGGTAATAATGGCAATGGAAAAAGAGGCGTATAATCCCACTTGGGGGTCAACTCCTGCAATAATAGAAAAGGCGATCGCTTCGGGGATTAGGGCTAAGGCAACCACGGCCCCCGCTAATAAATCATTTTTGACGTTAGAAAACCAGACTTTTTTGGTGAAAATTTCGCTCATGCTTTCTGAGATGATAGGAATAAAACAAGATTGTTAGAACCATTATTCAGGAAATCGCAAAGATGCGCCGTGACTGATGTTACGACACCCAAGCTTGACGGGGTCTAAATAGGCTTCACTGAGTAACCCTTTCTAGGATAGGATAGTTAAATTCTGGGATCACCTAATTTTATTGACAAATTTATCATGTTTTTCAAATCCTACTTATCGCGCCTTCTTGCCCTCATTTTAGTGGCAGTCATTTCTCTGACGGGTTGTGCTAATAGTTCAACGGGACTTACTGGCAATTATAGTCAAGATACCCTAAACGTCATTGAAACTCTAACCACAGCCCTTGATTTACCCAAGGATGCTGACAATATAAAAGAGATTCAGTCTTTAGCTAAAGAGCAAATTAATGATTATATTTCTCGCTATCGACGCAATAATTCATCCGGTGGCCTTCGTTCCTTTACCACCATGCAAACGGCGTTAAATTCTTTAGCTGGTTATTACACCTCCTATGGTAGTCGCCCCATTCCTGAAAAATTAAAAACCCGTTTAAAACAAGAGTTAAAACAAGCAGAAGTCGCTGTTAAACGCGGAATCTAATCAATTTCATGACTTATAAAATTATCTGAGGTTTGAGTAATCAAGCCTTTTTTTATTCTTGGTATGAGGAACAATTAACCCATAACAATCTACAGTTATATCCAGATACCGAGAGAGGGAATATCAGTGAATCAGCGATCGCTTACTCAAAAACTTCTACAGAGTATCATCGGGAGTCTTGTTATTCTGGGAAATTCCATAATTCCCCTGACACAAATCAAGGCCGTACAAGCAGCAATAGGGAATTATTGTCAATTTTCTCCTGATGCGATCGCTATGAAGGAAAATTTCTTACAAACAGCCCTAAAAGGTGATCCAGAAGACACAAAAAACTATCAAATTTTAGTGCGAAAACAGGCTGAAGAATTACGTCGTTGTCGCGCCCAAACTTGGCCCCAAGAACAAGCAATTTGGTTACGCTTCTATCCCTGTGATGTGCGTCCTGGTTCCGTTGAGGCAGTGTTAGATCGTATTGTTAATAAGGGTTATAATACGGTTTATGTAGAGGTTTTTGCTGATAGTCAGGTCTTGTTACCTCCCGCAGATAACCCGACCCCTTGGGACACCGTTGTGCGGACACCAGGGGCCGAAAGAGTAGATTTGTTAGCCCAAGCTATCCAAAAGGGACGAGAACGGGGACTTAAAGTCTATGCTTGGGTATTTACCCTAAATTTTGGCTATGTCTATGCTCAACGAAGCGATCGCCAATCTGTCTTAGCAAGGAATGGCAAGGGACAAGATAGCACTAAGTTTGTTCATGATCAATCTCAGGCCTTTGTTGATCCCTATAATCGTCAAGCCCAAACTGACTATTACAGTCTACTGCAAGCTGTTCTCAAACGGCGACCCGATGGGGTATTATTCGATTATGTACGCTACCCTAGAGGCACAGGAACCCAGTCAGCAGTGGGAAAGGTCAAGGATCTTTGGATTTATAGTGCAGCCTCTCAACAAGCGTTCTATGAACGGGGTTTAAATAACAAAGGACGGGATTTAATTCAACGTTACGTCACGAAAGGCTATATTACGGTTAATGATGTCTTAGAAGTGGATAAAATCTATCCTGATGAGGGTTCCCCTTTATGGCAAGGGCGTGTCCCTCCGGCAACAGAAGGAAAAGACTCGTTACAAGTGCGCTATCAACGGTTAAAGACAGATTTGTGGTATCTTGCCGTTGCCCATGCTGCCCAAGGTGTCATCAATTTTGTCTCTTTTGCAGCTTCAGCAGTAGAACGTAACGGTATCCCTGCGGGGGCGGTGTTTTTTCCTGATGGGAATCAATTAGTCGGAGACAGAGGGTTTGACTCTCGTTTGCAAGCATGGGATAAATTTCCCCCTTCTTTAGAGTTTCATCCTATGGCCTATGGACTCTGCAAGGATGCTGCTTGTATTGTTAAACAAGTGGAACGGGTCGTGAAAATGTCTCCCCCTAAAGTTAAAATTACTCCGGCGATCGCCGGAGTATGGGGCAAAACTCAAGATAACCGTCCCACTTTAGAGACACAAATGGCAGCAATTCGGGCTAAGTTTCCTCAACTGCGATCGCTTAGTCATTTTGCCTTTTCTTGGCAAGAACCAGAATTTGATCAAAGTCGGCGATTTTGTCGATAAAAGAGGATAATTTATATTTTCTTTAAAGATTATTCCATTCTTCTATACTTAATTTAGACTGATTAACAACAATATTATATAGTGTACCTTTAGGAATATCACTACTATGAATTGGTAAAACTACCATTCGACCATCAGAATGCTTTAAAACCAAATGACTACCTCGTTGATGGTGTTCTCTAAATCCTGCTTTTTTTAGTTTCCGTAGAGCCTTTTTAGCGGTAATAGATGATAAACGCTCACTCATGCTACTAACTCAATTAATAGCACAGTTCCCGTTGACTTTTTCGGACAACTTGGTATCGGTAAACCATCCATTTTTAAAGCTTCTAAATAAGCTAAAACTGCTTCAATAACATTCTGTTCCGCTTCTGTAAAATCTTTGCCAAAAGATGAAATATAATTTAAGTCTGGTACAGTTGCAATAACTGAATTTGTTTCAACATCAAAACTATATTCTACCGGAAACTCAAGACGATTCATTGTTTGATATTTTTGTTCTAAGATTTATTAATACTTATGGCATTTTATCACATTTTATAGGCTATACGACTTAACTCGAATTCCTTCTACTTATTTCTATTGTAGGGATCAACAGCCGTTGACCCCTACGGTTTTAATTATTGATAAACTCCAGTTATAAGTAGAATAACAAAACAATATATTGATAAAATACATTAGTAAATTAAATAATCATAAAAATTAAACTATACTTATGAATATGATTAATTTTTTGTTATGGTTGACGAGGTCAAAAATAAGTTTTTTTTAAATAAAGGTGCTAAACTGATTTAACAAGTTGAGCAAAATCAATAAAACCCATTGAGTAACCTCAACTAAACGCACTCATAAAAATAATTAATATTAGTGCTATAAGCTTTATTGGATAAGGTTTTAAGTCCTTTTTCCAAATATTATGTCAGTTCATTTTTCTGTTTAAATTTATTAGCAGGAGTAGAGTTTTATGTCCGATTTTTCACCTTTATCTCGTCGTAAATTTTTAGTAACTGCCTCTATGTCGGCGGCTAGTGCAGTCTTATTAAAAGGATGTTTGGGCAATCCTCCCGAACCCACGGCCAATAATTCCCCAACTACAACCCCATCCCCCGCAGGTTCGCCTTCAGCTTTAACACCAGAAACCACTCCAGAAACGACAAAAATTAAATTAGGTTATATTCCCATTGTGGAGTCTGCCCCCTTAATTATTGCTCAAGAAAAGGGCTTTTTCGCCAAATATGGCATGACAGAGGTGGAAGTCTCCAAACAAGCAAACTGGGCATCAGCTAGGGATAACGTAACCATTGGTTCCCAAGGGGGCGGTATTGATGGGGGACAATGGCAAATGCCCATGCCTCACCTAATTACAGAGGGAATTATTACCAATGGAAAGAAATTACCCATGTATGTTCTAGCACAATTGGTGACCAACGGTAATGGCATTGCGGTCGCCAGAATGCACGCGGGAAAAGGACTCCATTTAGACATTACCAAGGCGGCAGACTATATTAAAGGGTTTCCCCAAACCAACGGCAGAAAGTTCAAAGCTGCCCATACTTTCCCCAATGTTAACCAAGATTTCTGGATTCGTTATTGGTTTGCCGCCGGAGGCGTTGATCCTGATACAGACATTGATTTACTCGCTGTACCTCCAGCAGAAACAGTTCAAGGGATGCGTAACGGCACAATGGATGCTTTCAGTACGGGCGATCCTTGGCCCTATCGCATCGTTACCGAAGATATCGGTCACATGGCGGCGTTGACTGCTCAAATTTGGAAATTTCACCCCGAAGAATACCTAGCCATTCGTGGTGATTGGGTTGACCAAAATCCTAAAGCGACAAAAGCCATTTTAAAAGGAGTGATGGAAGCACAACAATGGTGTGATGATCCCACTAATCGCCCTGAATTAATTGAGATTGTCGCGGGCAGAAATTACTTTAATGTTCCCCCTGATATTCTCCAAGCACCCTATAAAGGAATGTACAAAATGGGTGATGGTCAACCGGATATCAACGATTTCAACATGGGGCCTTTATATTGGAAAGACGATTTAGGCAGTGTTTCTTATCCCTATAAAAGTCATGATCTTTGGTTCTTAACTGAAAGTATTCGTTGGGGTTTTCATAAGGACAAAATTAAAGATATCGCCACAGCCAAACAAATTATTGACAAGGTAAACCGCGAGGATATTTGGCGTGAAGCAGCAACGGAAGCAGGGTTTGCGGCAGATATTCCTGCTAGTACCTCCAGAGGTGTTGAAACCTTCTTTGATGGGGTTCAATTTGACCCAGAAAATCCAGAGGCTTACTTAAACAGTCTCAAGATTAAACGAGTTTAAATTAGTCGATTATTATTAGTCAACAACAGGAGAGAAAGAAGATGACAGCTACGACAAGAATCCGCAAAAATGGCTCTAATAGTCAAAACTTTTTGTCAACTTTTTGGAAGAAAAATAAAGAAGAAATATTGCTGCCTATTTTTGGAATCCTCGGCTTTTTATTGGTATGGCAATTTGTTTCAATGGTTGGCTTAATTAAATTACCTCCCCCTAGTAGTTTGTGGACAAACGAGCGGACTCGTACTTTATTACTGTATCCTTTTTATGATCGGGGTGGATTAGATAAAGGCTTATTTTGGCAAACTTTAGCCAGTTTAGGACGGGTTGCCCAAGGCTATTCTTTAGCTGCTATTGTGGGCATTAGTGTGGGTATTTTAGTCGGCACACAACCGTTAATTGATAAAGCTTTAGATCCCCTATTTCAATTCTTACGCATGGTAGCACCTTTAGCTTGGGTTCCTATTGCTTTAGTTGCCCTTCAACAAAACCAACCTGCTGCTATTTTCGTCATCTTTATTACTTCAGTTTGGCCGATCTTAATTAATACCACTGAAGGCGTAAAACAGATTCCTCAAGACTACATTAATGTGCAGCAAGTCTTACAATTATCCAACCAAAAATTCTTTTTCAAGATTTTGCTTCCTTCTGCTTTACCTTACATTTTTACAGGCTTAAGAATTGCGGTTGGTTTAGCTTGGTTAGCCATTATTGCGGCAGAAATTGTGATGTCAGGTATTGTCGGAATTGGCTTCTTTATTTGGGATGCTTACCAACAAAATTACATCAGTGAAATCATTTTAGCAGTCATCTATATTGGGGCAGTTGGTTTATTACTTGATAGAGGCATTGCTTACTTACAAAAAGTTATTGCACCAGGAGAATAAGTAATAAGTAACAAGTCGGTTGGGTTGAGATTACGAAACCCAACACACCAATTAACTAACTCTCTAATTAATCTTAAAAACAATCAGTAAAAGAAGAGGTAAAAATCATGGGCGTTTTTGTTGCAGTTGATGATATCGATAAAGTTTTTCCCTTAAGTGGTGGTGGTGAATATATTGCCCTCAAAGGAATAAACTTAGAGATTAAAAAAGGGGAATTTATCTCTTTAATTGGTCACTCTGGTTGTGGTAAATCAACACTTTTGAATATGATTGCAGGGTTAGATTTACCCACGGAAGGAATTGTTACCTTAGAAGGACAAAAAGTGAAAAAACCAGGGCCAGATAAAATGGTTATTTTCCAAAATTATTCCCTCTTACCTTGGTTAACCGTTCATCAAAATATTGCCCTAGCAGTTGATGAAGTTATGAAAGATTATCCCGCCGCAGAACGCAAAGAAATCATTGAACAACACATTAAGTTAGTGGGTTTAGGTCATGCGGTTGATAAATATCCCAAACAACTCTCAGGAGGAATGAAACAACGGGTAGCTATTGCCCGCGCCCTCTCTATTCGCCCTAAATTATTGTTACTTGATGAACCCTTTGGGGCTTTAGATGCCTTAACTAGAGGCAATTTACAAGAACAATTAATGAAGATTTGTGAGGAATATAAAATCACCTCTGTTATGGTGACTCATGATGTAGATGAAGCCGTCTTACTTTCTGATAGAATTGTCATGTTAACCAATGGTCCAAAATCAAAAATTGGGGGTATTTTAGAAGTCGATATCCCCCGTCCCCGTAAACGAATGGAAGTCGTAAATCATCCCAGTTATTACAGTCTTCGCAGTGAAATTATTTACTTCCTCAACCAACAGAAACGTATTAAAAAATTACGCGCCAAAAAAACAGATGCTATCCCCCGTCATGGCTTAGAAAAAGTCAATTTAGAAATTGGCTTTGTACCCCTTACCGCTTGCGCCCCCTTAATAGTTGCCCAAGAACGGGGATTTTTCGCAAAACACGGTCTAGATGAGGTGAATTTAGTCCGTGAAAGCAGTTGGCGGGGTATTGTGGACGGGATCGCCGGAGGTTACTTAGACGGGGCCCAAATGCCCGCAGGAATGCCCACCTGGTTAACCGCAGGAGGACACCAAGAAACCCCCTTACCCATTGTTTCGGCCTTAACCATGACCCGCAATGGTAACGGTATCACATTGGGACAGCCTTTTTATGAACAGGGAGTTCACACCGTCACCGATTTAAGACGTATGTTACTCGAATCTACCGAAAAACGTCACATTTTCGGCATGGTTCACCCTTCTTCTGTCCATAACATCTTATTACGCTATTGGTTAGCCGCAGGAGGTATTGATCCTGATCAAGATGTACAATTAGAAACCATACCCCCTGCCCAAATGGTAGCTGACCTGAAAGCGGGAACTATTGACGGTTACTGTGTGGGTGAACCCTGGAATATGCGGGCCGCAATGGAAGGAGTCGGGTTTACGGTTGCCACAGACTTAGAAATTTGGCGGGGACATCCAGGGAAAGTCTTAGGTGTTCGAGAAGACTGGGCCAATACTTATCCTAATAGTCATATTGCCTTGGTTAAAGCCTTATTAGAAGCCTGTCAATATTGCGCTGATCCGGCGAATCATGAGGATATTCGCCAATTATTAGCAAGTCGTCAATATCTGAGTACCAACCCCGAATATATACAATTGGGCGACCCGAATAACTATAGTTGCAATCTGGAAAAAACCGTCGAATATGCCCATCATATGTTTTTTGGGGAAGGAATGAACCGTCCCAGTCGCACAGAACATTTATGGATGATGACTCAAATGGCGCGATGGGGTCATATTCCCTTCCCTCGCAACTGGGTAGAAATTTTAGAACGGGTATGTCGTGTTGGGGTATTTAGTACCGCAGCAAGAGAGTTAGGAATGGTGGATATTAAGTATCGTCGTGAACCTATTAAGTTGTTTGATGGTATCACTTTTGATGCAGAAGATCCGGTTAATTATCTCAATGAATTAGCCATTAAACAGAACTTTACTATGGCTGAAGTTCATCTTGATGGGATTAAAACTCCTATTGCTGTTGCTGCTTAATTCTATCAATTAAACCCTGTAGAGACGTTTCATGAAACGTCTCTACAAAAGACAAAACTATTTATCAATACGGAGAAAAAATGCAAAGTATCAAATCTCAAAACCCGAAAACTTTGAACCTGAAACCTCAACCAACTATGAATAATAATCTGTCTGTTGTTATCGAAAACGTCAGTAAAGTTTATCCCACTCCTAAAGGGCCGTATACAGTATTAAAAGATGTTAATTTAACCGTTAAAGATGGGGAATTTATCTGTGTAATTGGTCATTCTGGTTGTGGAAAATCGACCCTTTTAAATATGGTTTCAGGGTTTGCCACTCCGACAAATGGATCGGTTTTAGTTAATGGTAAACCTGTTACGAAACCCGGCCCCGATCGCATGGTAGTATTCCAAAATTATGCCCTACTTCCTTGGTTAACCGTGTTTGAAAATGTCTATTTAGCGGTCGATGCAGTGAGTCCTAACAAGCGAGAAGCAGAAAAACGGGGTATTGTACGGGATCATCTAGCAATGGTGGGTTTAACGGAAGCAGAAACCAAGAAACCGACGCAAATTTCTGGGGGGATGAAACAACGGGTTTCTATTGCCCGGGCCCTTGCTATTCGGCCAGAAGTGTTAATCTTAGATGAACCTTTTGGGGCGTTAGATGCCATCACCAAAGAGGAATTACAGGAAGAATTGCTTAAAATTTGGAATGATCACCGTTGTACAGTGTTAATGATTACCCATGATATTGATGAGGCGTTATTCCTTGCTGATCGTCTCGTTATGATGACCAATGGGCCGGCCGCTGCGATCGGAGAAATTATGACTATTCCCTTCCCTCGTCCCCGTGACCGCGATCGCATTATGGAAGATCCTCAATATTACGATTTACGGAACCATGCTTTAGATTTCCTTTATAATCGTTTTGCCCATGATGATGATGCGGCCTAATCATTAATTAAACGTTATCTGCATGAGTTTGGGTGCGTTCTCCACGCACCTTTTTATTTTTCTTCTATATTGGTATAAGGATAACTATATTATACTATTTACTATTATGAGCATTAATTTACCGACTGAGCTTCTAGAAACAGCCCAAATGACTGAAATAGAAATGCTTAAAGAAATTGCCATAATGCTTTATCAACAACAGCGTATTCCCCTTGAAAAAGCTGCTCAACTAAGCAGAATGACAAATGATGATTTTTATCAACTGTTATCGAATCGGAATATTGTAAGTTCACCGATAGATGATGATGACGAAAACAATGAGCTAATCATTGCTAGTTTTCGGACTTCTCTACAACAAGTAAAAGAAGGAAAACTTCATCCTATTTCTGAATTATGGGATGGCATTGATGTCTGATATTAATCTTTTTTTCTCTGATGAATTTAAAGAACGACTTCGGACACTTGCTAAACGTTATCGTAGTATTCGTAAAGATTTACAACCACTTATTGATGAACTTCAGTCTGGTAACTTTATCGGCGATCAAATCATAGGAACAGGTTACACTGTGCTAAAAATTCGTCTTAAAAATAGTGATATTCAAAAAGGAAAAAGTGAGGGATATCGGGTGATCTATCAAATTAAAAATAATCAGTGCATTTTAATGCTTATTATTTATTCTAAGTCAGATCAGACGGATATTTCAGCTAAACAAATTAAAGATATTATTAACGATTTTGAAACGTACTAACGCAAAATTTACAAATATTAAACGATAATCGCATTATGGAAGATCCCCAATACTACGATTTACGCAACTATGCTTTAGATTTCCTCTATAATCGTTTTGCCCATGATGATGATGCGGCCTAATCATTAATTAAACTTTATCTGCATGAGTTTGGGTGCGTTTTTAGCGCACCTTTTTTTATATAATAGGCGGAAGTTTAGAATTTAGCTTAGGTTGATAAAATGAAATTGCTGTATTTTCTACTCTATTAAGTAACCATTCAGGAATTTCAACCCATTCAATATAAATATCTGTTCCATATTCACTAACAATTTTAGCCAGTTTATGATGGCCATTTTTCCAGCGTTTGTAAATATTTTTTGATTGTCCAATATAAATTACTTTACTTTGAGAATCAATCACTTTATAGATTCCACTAACCCGTGGGAGTTTCTCAATTTCAGTAAGACAGACTCTCATTATAATTCCTCTATATGAATATCATGAATATCAGTAAATTGGTTTTCAAGTTTAATTCGTTGCCAGTCAAGCTCAATCATTTCATTACTTAAACCGGCCAAATGACCAACAGTAAGTAATGATTTTTTTAGCATTTTTTCGGATTCTTCTAAATCAGTTAAGGAAAAATCTAGACCTTGACTTCGTAAGAGTTTTACTTCGTCTAGAATCGCTATCCATTGTATTTTGTATCGCAAATCTCTATTTTTGACCAGTTCAGGACGTTGTTTTTTTAAGATTTTTGTATTTTTTGTACAAGTCAATTGATAAACTTTTTGCTTGATTTCTTGTAATTTCATGATTTACTCTCTTCATTTAGTTTTGCATATCTGATTGCAGATTTAACTAATTTTAGCATTTCAGATTTTTTTAAATCAAATAAATCTGTACCTAATTCAACCACTTTATTTACTGAACGAGTGCTATATATTTTATTGACTTTTTCGATAATTTCTTCAGAGACTTCTTCATCTTTTAGGAGTTTTTTAACCAGTTCTCTCTGTACTCGATAGGTATCATTCCAGGTTTGTAAAGTTCGTTGGCTATTTTGCAGTTTAGCGACTTCTTTAATTTTTTCTGACCAGGAATCAAGAAGATGAGTAAAAGCTAATGCAGTACCGACTCCTACTTTATCGAACCATTGCTTTATTAAAGCTCCTTTTTTTTGACCATCTTTAATAACTTTGATATGTTCATCTCGATATTTTTCAAGAACTTGTTCCGCAGCACCAATAACCGCTTCTTTTTCTTGTCTTCCTGTTACATAACCTTGTTGATCACGACGATTATCAAGAACTTGATCATAATTAGTTACATTATGACGATAATGATTAAAAAGTTCTCTCCCGTTCGCTTGTTCTAAATCAATAATGTTTCCCTCTTTATCTCTAATTTGATATAGTTGCTCTGGTTGGGTCAATTGTACTTTATCTCGGATTTTAGGGTTATCTCGATCATTCATTTAGTATTGTCTCAAAACTATTATGTGTTTAGAATGCCCAAAACTCTAAAAAAATTATCAGGGATGAGATTATTTTTAAATATTCTTGAAATTTTGTGTTATCTTCTTCCTTCTATCATGCGATCGCTACTCTTGTAGAATGTATTGAGGTTGTTTTGTTGTATGTATATTCACTAGAATGATTTGATTTTGTCTAATTAATTGGCCTATTAGAAAAAAATATTTATAAAAATTTACAAAGTCTGATACAATACCATCAATAATCTAAAAAATAGTTTTTTGATATAAAAAACATGATAACCGCCCAATTTCCTTGGTTAACGGCAATTATCGCATTACCACTTCTTGCTGCCTGTGGTATTCCCCTATTGCCTGATAAAGATGGTAAATTAGTCCGTTGGTACGCCCTAGGGGTAGGTCTTGCGGATTTCGTCCTTATGTGCTATGTATTTTGGGCTAATTACGATATTAGTAACCCAAGCTTTCAACTCGCTGAAAAATACCCTTGGTTGCCCCAAATTGGACTAAGTTGGGCTGTTTCCGTCGATGGGATCTCCATGCCTCTTGTTCTCTTGGCGGGACTGGTAACAACCCTTTCGATCTTTGCCGCCTGGCAAGTCGATCGCAAGCCAAAATTATTCTATTTTTTAATGTTGCTGTTATATTCAGCCCAAATAGGGGTATTTGTCGCTCAAGACTTACTGTTACTCTTTATTATGTGGGAATTAGAGTTAGTTCCCGTCTATCTCCTGGTTTCCATCTGGGGAGGTCAAAAACGACGTTATGCAGCCATGAAATTCCTACTCTACACGGCAGCCGCGTCTATCTTCATTTTAATCGCCGCCTTAGCTATGGGACTCTATGGAGGTGGTCAGATGACCTTCGATATGGTGGAATTAGCCGCTAAAAACTATCCTCTCGCCTTAGAATTGCCCCTATACGCTGGATTATTAATCGCTTTTGGGGTTAAATTAGCCATTTTCCCCCTTCATACTTGGTTGCCCGATGCCCACGGGGAAGCTTCCTCGCCCGTTTCCATGATTCTGGCGGGAGTATTACTAAAAATGGGAGCCTATGGCTTAATTCGCCTGAACTTAGAAATGCTCCCCGAAGCTCATGTCTATTTTGCGCCCATCTTAGTTATTTTGGGAGTAATTAACATTGTTTACGGCGGTTTTGCCTCCTTTGGCCAATCCAACATGAAACGCCGTCTCGCCTACTCCTCCGTGTCTCACATGGGGTTTGTTTTGCTCGGTATTGCCTCCTTTAGCGATATTGGTATCAGTGGTGCGATGTTGCAGTTAATTTCCCACGGGTTAATTGCGGCGTTGTTATTCTTCCTGGCTGGTGTCACTTATGATCGCACCCACACCATGTTTTTAGACGAAATGGGCGATATTGGACAAATAATGCCCAAAGTCTTTGCCCTCTTTACCATTGGTGCTATGGCTTCTCTCGCACTACCTGGAATGAGTGGTTTTGCTAGTGAAATTTCTGTTTTCGTCGGAGTAACGAGCGGTGATGTTTATAGTTCTATTTTCCGCACTGTTACCGTATTTTTAGCAGCAATAGGACTGATTTTGACCCCCATTTATCTTTTGTCGATGCTACGGCAATTGTTCTATGGTTCGGATAGGGCCTTAACCTGCGGATTGGTTGATACCCAATCTCTCAAATCTGGGGAAGAAAAAGCGGTCTGTTTTGGGAATAGTTGTGTTTTACCCACAGATGCAGATTTTAGCGATGCTAAACCCCGTGAACTCCTAATTGCTTTTAGTTTCATCGTCTTAATTATTGGTATTGGCTTTTATCCAAAGTTCTTTACCCAAATGTATGATGTGAAGACGGTTGCAATTAATGCTCAGGTTCGTAACTCCTATCAACAAATTGCTGAAATTAATCCTGAGATTTATGCTTTTGCTCCCAAAATTCAAGAAGTGTCTGAATTAGCATCAAGTTTAGATCTGTCCCATTAATCGGTTAATTAGGGCAAAATGACGATTATAACCATTTTGCCCGTGACCATATGGCTAGAAGCTTGCCGAAAATTGGATTTAGTTACATTAAAAATTGATGAATTAATAGCAATAATAGAAGTTGATTTACGTCATCAAAATTTTAAAAAATTCCAATGTAAAAGTGAGTCTAGTGAATATGTTTCTTTGGAGATTATTCCATTCTTCTATACTTAATCTAGCCTGATGAACAATAATATTATAAAGCTATATTCTACAGGAAATTCAAGACGCTTCATCGTTTTATATCCTTGTTTTACTGCCTTTATTTTATTATCTTGACATTACCGCGCTTGAAGTTTGGCTCTATTTTGTTCATAATTATCATAAATACTAATTTCTGGACTATTCCAATCATCTGCAAAAGTTGTTAGAATTGAATGAAACATGATGATATTGAATATTTCTTTTTTTAAATGGAAACTGGAGATTTTTAACATGAAACCGAATTTTAAAACAAAGATATCTTTGTTAAATTAACCCTTAATAATAATGGGAGAAATACCTGCTTGATCCAAAATTTCGGGGATTAAATCTTCTCGTTTAACAGCCATTATATGAACTCCTTGACACAATTGTTTAGCTAATTGTACTTGTTCAGCTGCAATTTTCACCCCTTCTTTTAAGGGTTCATCTGCATCAGCTAAACGTTTAATAATACTATCAGGAATCTCTACCCCTGGTACATTCTTCTTGATAAATTGAGCATTTTTCGCCGACTTTAATAAGAAAATCCCTGCTAAAATTGGCTTATCTGATTTAGCTGCAATTTGGTGCATAAATTTGTCTAATTTATCAAAATCTGTAATTAATTGACTCTGAAAAAATTGCGCCCCGGCTGCCAATTTACTCTCAAATCTTCGTTGTAACCCTGACCAACTAGAAGACTGGGGATCAACTGCGGCCCCCACAAATAAATCTAAGGGGTCATCGGGTAAAGACTTCTGATTATAGTCTACCCCACGATTGAGATTATCAATCAATTTGAGCAATCTTACCGATTCTAACTCAAAAACGGCTCTGGCTTTCGGGTGATCTCCTGCTTTGACGGGATCGCCTGTTAAGGCTAGAATATTGCGTAATCCCAGGGCATAGGCTCCCATCAAGTCTGCTTGCAGGCCAATAACATTGCGATCGCGGCAAGCCACCTGACAGATTGGTTCTATGCCATACTGCAATAATAAAGCAGAAGCAGCCACAGAAGACATCCGCAACACGGCCCGACTACCATCTGTGACATTTACCCCATGGACTCTCCCTTTGAGTTGTTTGGCCATCTCTAACATTCGGGTGGGGTTTCCTCCCTTGGGGGGCGTGACTTCTGCGGTGATCAGAAATTCCTTATTTTGGGCAGCTTGGCGAAAATGGTTAATCATAGAACGAGTCACAATAAATAATAAGAATTGAATAAAATGATTAAAGGGTGGGTAAATAGCCTAATGCGTCTTTAACCCTGTTTAAAGTGTGATTAGCAACGGCTTCAGCTTTCTCTTTGCCATCTCGTAAAACAGAATCTAAATAATCTTTATTATCCATGATCTCTTGATATTTTAGTTGAATTGGTTCGAGGGCTGCTATCGTTGTCTCACTGAGTAAGGGTTTAAATTGTCCCCATCCCATATCTTGACATTCAAGGATAACTTCTTGTTTCGTCTTTCCTGATAATAATCCATATAAGCCTAATAAATTGTTACATTCAGGACGTTCTTTATTGTCCAATTCTAGGCCTTTAATGGGGTCAGTTTTACAGCGTTTAATTTTTTTGCCAATTAATTCAGGAGGATCTAATAAATTAATACGACTGAGATCTGATGGGTCGGATTTTGACATTTTTCGGCTGCCATCGGTTAAACTCATTACTCTGGCCCCTTCTGTACGAATTAAGGGTTCAGGTATTTTTAAAACAGGGTTTTCAGGAGTAGCAAATTGATCGTTAAACCGGGCCGCAATGTCTCTAGTTAATTCTAAATGTTGTTTTTGATCTTCTCCCACAGGCACGCGATCGGCATCATATAATAAAATATCTGCTGCCATTAATACGGGATAATCTAATAGTCCAACGCTGACATTTTCTCCTTGTTTAACGGCTTTTTCTTTAAACTGAATCATCCTTTCTAACCAGTTTAAAGGTGTGATACAGTTTAATAACCAAGCTAGTTCCGCATGGGCCGTCACATGGGATTGAACAAAGATGGTAGCGTGGTTTAAATCAATGCCACAGGCGAGATAAAGAGCCGCTATAGTATAAGTATCTTGAGCTAAGGTTTTGGGGTTGTGGGGGACGGTAATCGCGTGTAAATCGACCACACAAAAGAAGTTATCATAGTTTTCTTGGATGTCTACCCAGGTGCGAATAGCCCCTAAATAGTTGCCTAGATGCAGGTTTCCGGTTGGTTGTACCCCTGATAAGACCCGTTGTTTTCCCATTCTACCCCTATCTGAATTTTTCTTAACTGTATTATTTCTTTACAATTATGCCTGATCCTGGTGATTATGTAAAAAAGTTCTCCGATTTCACTGTAGTGGATTAATACAGTTAAAATGAGGCAATAGATTATTAAGTTCGTAGTCGGGGCTTTAGCCCTATGATAAGCCCTTTAGGGCTTACTACGAGCGTTAAGGTCAATGGTTATCAATCGATCAACATTTTTTCCTATTTTTTGTCCTATACTGAGTCATCTTAAGAATAAGTATTTCCTGAAAACATGAATCAAGACTTAAACTATTATTACCTCATTCATCAAGAAATTGCCTCTTTACTTTTGTACCAATCCATTTTTGAGGATGAAATTGGTCAAGCATTTCTTAAACTTTTAAATTCTATTTATAATCGTGTTCCAGATACCATTAATTTTAACTGTTTGACGGCCTATAGTCATTGGTTTAAAACCTTGGCATCTCAAGGCATTAGTTGGCAAGATTATCTTGTTAAAAGAATTTTAGTCGATAATAATCCTTTTAGTCAACAAGTTCAATCTGATTTTTTATCTAATGTACCAAAGTCTTTAATTGAGGCCACTGAACATGATTTAAGTATTTTAAACACTTTATATAATCTTCCCTTAGAAGCCGTTAGCCAATGGGTAAAAGAAGCCGCAAAAGTTCCTTTTTCTCCCTTTATTGTCCAATTTGAGAATAAAGACAATACTTTTTTACATAAACAAGAGCTTTGGGAAAATTGCTTAGAAGAATTAGCTAATTATTACCGTCAACATGGGACAGGAATTTTTGCTCAATATAAAGCATTACAATGGCAAGATAATCAATTAATGGGTATTGCTAATCCTGATCCCATTAAATTAACTGAAATTGTCGGTTATGAAGCACAAAAAGCAACCTTGATCAAAAATACAGAAATTCTACTTTCTGGTTATACGGCTCTTCATGTCTTATTATATGGTAGTCGTGGATCGGGTAAATCTTCCCTAGTTAAAGGTTTATTAAATCAGTATAGTTCCCAAGGATTAAGATTAGTAGAAGTCAATAAATCTCAGTTATACAATTTACCGTTAATTGTCGATAAATTAAGAAATGTTCCACAAAAGTTTATTATCTTTGTTGATGATTTATCCTTTGAAGAAGATGACGATTCTTTTAAAGCTTTAAAGGTAGTTTTAGAAGGAAGTGTTACCGCGAGAGCAAAAAATGTTATCGTTTATGCAACATCAAATAGAAGACATTTAATTAGGGAATTTTTTGATGATCGTCCTCGTCCCAGTGATGCTGATGAAATTCATAATTGGGATACCGTACAAGAGAAATTATCCTTTAGCGATCGCTTTGGTTTAACCTTAACTTTTGAACCTGCAAATCAAGAAACTTATCTCAAAATTGTCCATCATTTAGCAACAGAAGCAAATCTAAATTTACCCCCAGAAGATTTAGAATTTAGGGCGAAACAATGGGCAACTAAACATAATGGTAGATCTGGAAGAAGTGCTAGACAATTTATTGATTTTCTCCAGGGAGAATTAGGGTTAAAATATTAACAATTTACCATCATCTTTATCTATAGATTATTTGAATTATATCTCATTTAATTTATAAATAACTTGTTTATTTTCAGTCTGTTTGATAACTCTTGATTTCCTTCTGGTATTGCTCCCTGCATTCGCACCAAAACAGGTACATTCTTAATTATATTTAAAGCTTCTGTTGCTCCTGCCCATGTTCCACCTGTGTTATGGTCAGCACTAATAACTAACCCATAATTAGCCAAAGCATAGATATATTTATTGCGTCCCATAGCGTTACCAACATGAAAAGAAGCGTTAGGATCAACCGCAGAAATTAAGGTCAATTTTCCTTCTTTAATACTAGGACGATATTGGCCATTAACAGATGCTTTAAGTAAGTTATTTGCTAATATGCCAATTGCTGTCCCTCCTGCTTTTAATGTTCCTAACATCGAAGCTTGATCAACCCCTTTTGCACCGCCTGAAATCACTTGAATCTTTTGTTCTGCACAGGTTTCTACTATTCGATAAGTATAGTCTAATCCTTCTTGATCAACATTACGAGAACCCACAACAGCTAACCCTCCTTTTAATAATAAATCTTGATTACCAATCCCATATAAAATAGGAGGAGCTAAGCTTTTCAATTGTTGTTTTAATCTTTGAGGATAGTTACTATCAGCACGACTGATGACCCATAAACCTTGATTGAACCATTTTTCAACCGTTAAAGCTAATAAACCACCTCTTTGTAGCAATGCAACTAATCGGTTAGAATCTAATTTACCTATATTTAATTTTTGATTTTGCTAACCACTGGAATAAAAGGGATTTGTAAGCGATTAGCCAGTTTTTGGGCAAAATTTGGGACTAAATGGGGACGATTGAGAGAAGGAATACAAGTTATCCAAGTGGGTTTGGGTTCAGGGTTCCAGCGTTGAATCATTTCTGCCATTGCTTCTACTAATTGATCATCAAAATGATTAGTTTCATATTTTCCCTGTTTGACTAATTGTCCCCATCCTGTCCTTTGAACGACTAACAAACGAGAACGATTCTGCACTAAGTCTGAAATAGCTTCCCACTGTCCGTCTCGAAAGTTAGCATTAGGGTTATTTAAAGCATTACGGAGGTATCGTAACGCCTTGTCATGAAGTTGACTTGTCATAGAAAAATGAAAATTAATTATATTAGTAGTATTCCCAATCCTTTTGATAAAATTCACAATAGGATATTGATTTTTCCTATATTACCAATATTTTGTCTTGAAAAATGAATTATGCTAACAGAAAAAACAAAAATTAGTATCTTAAAAACCCCTACTCAAGAAGCTTGGATCGAACAAGCAATTAATAATTTAGATGTAATTTTATTAGATCATTCCCATTGTGAAAGAAAAGCCGCAGGTGTTGCCTTAAATTTGATGTTTCGTTATTCTTCTAATACGGTTTTAGTCAGAAAATTAACCGTTATTGCCCAAGAAGAATTAGAACATTTTGAACAAGTTAATCAATGGTTAGAACAGAGAAATATTCCCCTAGGCCCCATTTCTTCCCCTCCCTATGGAGCAAAATTAAGGGGCGCAATGAGAAACCAAGAACCCGAAAGATTGTTAGATTCTCTGTTAGTTGCTGCCTTAATAGAAGCGAGATCCCACGAAAGATTAGGACTATTAGGTAAACATTGTCCTGATGACAATTTAGCTAAATTTTACCGCAGTTTAATGGCATCAGAAGCGCGACATTATGGCATTTATTGGGTATTAGCAGATACTTATTATGATCGAGATTTAGTACAAACAAGACTTGATGAATTATCAATCATTGAAAGTGAAATTTTAGCCACTTTACATCCTCAACCAAGAATTCATAGTTAAAAAAGCAATCAGCAGTCAGCAATCAGTAGTCAGCTTTAAAGACAAGGGGATTTAAACCCAAGCTTTCAGATACCATTACCTATAAACAAAATTTTAGGCTGATAGCTGATAGCTGATAGCTGATAGCTAGTTAAAACTAAAAGGTAGGGTGGGCAATGCCCACCCTACGGTTAATCTTCAGCAAAAACATAACGATATAATTCACTAGGATCGGGTTCAGGACTTTCCTCTGCAAACTTAACCGCATCATCAACAGAGGCTTGAACTTTTTGCTGAATCGCTTTTAATTCATCCTGATTCGCTAAATTATGTTCTATCAAATAATTAGCTAATCGTTGAATGGGATCTTTATTGCCCCAAAATTCTTTTTCATCCGGCGATCGCATTTCATCAGGATCAGCCAAAGAATGGCCGCGAAAACGATAAGTTAAGGCTTCGATCAAGGTTGGTCCTTCTCCAGCACGGGCGCGGGCCACAGCCTCTTGGGCCACTTGTCGCACCGCTAAGACATCCATCCCATCAACTTCCACCCCAACCATATTAAAGACACTAGCTTTTTTATAGATTTCCGGTTGAGAGGTTGCCCGATCATGAGCCATACCGATCGCCCATTTATTATTTTCTACCACATAAATAATCGGCAACTTCCAAAGGGCGGCCATATTCAAACATTCAAAAAATTGACCATTATTGCTGGCCCCATCTCCAAAGAAACAGGCCGTCACTTGATCCGCATTTTGATCCCCCATCACTTCCCGTCGATATTTACTCTGAAAAGCTGCTCCCGTAGCCACCGGAATACCTTCAGCCACAAAAGCATAGCCCCCCAATAAACGGTGTTTTGCCGAGAATAAGTGCATCGAACCACCGCGCCCTTTACTACAGCCTGTGGCCTTACCAAATAACTCCGCCATCACCTCACGAGGGGGAACCCCACAACTCAAAGCATGGACGTGATCTCGGTAGGTACTCGACACATAATCTTCATCAGAACGTAAAGATTTAATAATGCCCGTAGAAACCGCTTCTTGTCCATTGTAGAGGTGGACAAAGCCAAACATTCGGCCTCGATAATACATTTCAGCACATTTATCCTCAAACAGCCGTCCTAGGGTCATATCTTCGTAGAGGATTAAGCCTTCCTCCTTGGTAATTTGGACAGCAGTTGTGTTAAATTCAGGCAAAATACGTTCAGAAACCATAAAAACTAAACAATAATAAAGAACATTTGAACTGTCAAAAAGGAGAGCCAACCAAGATGAAAAAATACCGCTACAATCATATACTTAGGTGAGCTATCCTAGAGGCTTAAAGAAAAAAAACAATAACCTCCAGTTTCAGTTTAAACTGAATAGGCATCGTCAAGTAAAGCGATTGAATTGAAAATAAATAAAAAACTTTTACTAAAATGAACCTTTAAGTTACAATTTTCCCAACTAATGTCTTTACCCGAAGACAGCCAAAAATCCCTAACCAATGTCCGATGGTAAATTATCATCACTCTTGTAATCCCAAATCTACTGAGTCACCCTGCTCTGAGGAAGTCAACCGTGCGCATACCGCTCGACTACTACAGAATTTTGGGAATTTTTCCCCAAGCCACAGATGAGCAACTTCGCCAAGCTTATCGAGATCGTAGTGTTCAATTACCCCGTCGGGAATATAGCCAAACAGCGATCAAAGCGAGAAAGCAGTTGCTAGATAAAGCCTATGGCCTTTTTTGCGATCCCGGCCAGAAAGCCGCCTATGAAGCGCAATTTCTCCAAGATCAGTTGTCTGATGAATCCGTAAGCGAAGGAGGTTTCTCCTGGTCAGGGACGGAGCCTACAGAGGAAAGTTCCTCAGCCAAAGCGTCAGGAATTGAAATTGAACCGCAACAGTTACCCGGTAGCCTCTTAATTCTCCAAGAGTTAGGAGAATACGAGCTAGTGATCAAATTTGGGGAACGTTATCTCAACAGTTTGCCCTCCTCCTCTTTGACCTTAGAATTAACCGATACGGCCGCCAAAAATCGGGCTGATACAATTTTAAGCATTGCCCTGGCCTATTTAGAAATTAGTCGGGAACAATGGCAACAAGAAAAATATGACAAAGCGGCAGTTTATGGCGTTAAAGGACTGAGTTTACTGGGTAAAAACAGCCTTTTTCCTGGCCTTCAATCCGAAATTCAGACAGAACTTGATAAATTGCGACCCTACCGCATTTTAGAATTATTAGTCCAACCGGAAACCAAGAAAGCCGCCCGTGAGACAGGGATAGAACTACTCAAGTCCATGTTACAAGAGCGACAAGGGATTGATGGTCGAGGGGATGATGGCTCAGGTCTAGGGATTGATGACTTTTTGCGCTTTATTCAACAAATTCGGACTTATCTGACAGCCCAAGAACAGCAGGATTTGTTTCTCGCTGAAGCACAACGTCCCTCATCCGTAGCCGCTTATTTAGGGGTATATGCCCTGATCGCCCGTGGTTTTGCCAAAAAAGAACCCGCCTTAATGGTGGAAGCACAGACCATTTTAGATGGCTTAGAACAGCGTCAAGATGTGTCCATTGAGCAGGCTATTTGTGGCTTATTATTGGGACAAACCCAGACAGCCACCCAAGCCCTAGAACGGTGTCAGGATCAACAAGCTTTAAAATACATTCAGGACTGTTCTCAAGGTTCTCCCGATTTGTTGCCAGGACTTTGCTTATACGGAGAGCATTGGTTACAAACGGAAGTATTTAGTCATTTCCGAGATTTAGCCAAGCAACGACCCTCTTTAAAAGAATATTTTGCTGACCAAGAGGTTCAAGTCTATCTCGAACAACTCACCTTAATACAACAGGAAAAGGAAGTCTCAGCGGCCCAAAGTGTGACGCAAAATCGGGTCTTAGGCAAGGCCGCCAGCAGTCGCTCTGCTGCAATTGCTTATCCAGTTTATCAACAAAATCAGGTCATGGTTAGTGGGGGTGGTGCGGCAGTAGCGGCCGCAATGCCAGCTATGCCAACTCCCTCTACAGCCCCCGTTGATATTCGTTCGGCCCGTCGTCGTAAATACAAGCGCAATTATCAGCAACAAGCCCATGAAGAGCCAAGGGTTTCTACCAACCTTGAGCCTTCCCCACCCCCCCCATTAAAGCCCTCGGCCCCTGTCTCTACTGGGACGGTAGACCCTTCAACCAAACCCCATGCTCCTTCTCGGCGAAGACCCCGTCGCACCCTCGCTTTCAGTCCGAAAATGGGACTCACGGTTTTGGGCGGTTTAGGGCTAGTTGGATTATCTGTGGCATTTATCCATCAGGGGACTTCTCCCTTAGCTGCTCTGGAAAAAGATCAGTATGGGGTATCCTTACATCAGTCCCTGATTGAGATTCCCCCGGCTGATGCTCAAATTACTACCCCCACAGGAATGTTGACAACGGAAGGAGCAACACAGGTAGTGGAAATGTGGCTATCGAGCAAGGCTCAAGCTTTTGGTAAACAACACGATCTTGATGCCCTGAATAAAATTTTAGTCAATCCTTTATTGTCTCAATGGCGCGATCGCGCTGAAAAACTCAAGCAAAATCAAAATTATTGGACTTATCAGCATCAAGTTAAATTTAAAGATTTTCAAGCCAACAAGAATGATCCTAACAAAGCAATAGTAGAGGCGAATGTTCAAGAAGTCGCTCAATTCTATCAACAAGGACAAAAAGGCCGAGCCTATAATGATAATCTGCAAGTTCGCTATGATTTAGTTCGTCAAGGCGATCGCTGGTTAATTCAGAATATTAATGTTATTAACTAAATTAGGGCTGTTGGATTAATAACTAATCTTGCTAAAATTAGCGACTTTCGGTCGAATTTTAGGGAAATTTTTTTATATATTTTCTACCCTTGACAACATTGAGTAAATAGGGATAAACTTACCCGTGTCTGTTAGCAGATTTTACCCAATACTAAATTACTTTAATCAGTGTCAATAATTATGAAGTGTGTGAGTGCTTTAAGAATGACGGGTTGGCTAACCTTAGCCAGTCTCGTGGGTGTGGGCAATGCTCAAGCAGCAACCATTATTGATACCTTTGATCTGCCAACCAACGGCAGTCTTACTCTTAATCGTAATCTCGCCAACGGAACAACCGTGGGGGTGTCCTCATCAGGACTGGGAATGGCCACTGTAGGGGGAACCAGAGATTTAACTCTAACGAAGACAGCTGGAACTGGTCCACCTATAGCGGGAAGCACTATAACAGTTAGTCCCACCAATAATGCAGGAACCCTATCTTGGTCTAATCCCACGGGCTTTAACTCAAGGTTCAATGTTGTCTGGGACGCGGACACTAATTTCAATGTGATTGACCGTAATGGCTTGAATCTTAGTCTCAAGACGGCCGATGCCTTTATTTTAACCTCAAGCTTCATCGATATTTTGGGTACTCAAGCCACCATTAATGTGTATTCAGGTAGCAAAAAATCTGCATTGACCATTGCTAACCTCGGAATAGTACCAAACGGAACGCCTACGGATTTTACTTTTGAATTCTCTCAATTTATGGCTACGGAAGGGGGTGGTGTCAATTTCGCTGTGGATACCATTGGAGCCATTGAATTAGTCGTCAATGGAACAGCAAACGCCATTGATGCGAGATTTGAGATCTTGACCACCCGCGATGCTCCCCCACCCGTAACTGAACCTGTGGTTTCCCTGTTAGCTTTATCCAGTGCAGCAACCTTAGCCGGACTTACTGGCAAACGGCAAAAATTGAAACAAAGGTAAGTTTGTGAATTTCTGAGCAGTCTTACCCTTAACCCTTCGAGTTGAGGGGAGATTCTTCAAAAGAGGATACCTTGACGAAAAAATGCAAAAAACCGCTTTTTACGGGTTTTAACCCGATTGAACTCCTTGCCTTTTGGCTGAAAATATATTTTTAAACAATCAGATCTAACTTTTTGATTTAGTCACTGCTTTCAAAGGAAATAGGAGAATATGAAAACAACGAATGGGGTAAACATTCCCTCTAAACTATTAATTAACTGTGGTGTTGGCTTATTAGCCACCATGACAATCTATTCAGGCAAAGCGCAAGCTATAAATTTAGTTCTTGACAGTTTTGACGAGTCTGTGGACGGGTTTCAATTTGTTTCGACAGATCCTGACTCCGGCTTCCCCACACAAGATCAAAACGGCCCTAACTCAGAATCTAATGTAGTTGGGCAATATCGAGAATTAATTTTATTCGACGTGATGAATAGTAATCCTCCTAACGTTAGTGACAGTGTGGTTTTCGCCGACATGGGATCTAGTTCTTTATCCTGGAATAATGGGGATGGAGTTGACTCCAAATTAAGAGTTGTTTGGGATGGGGTCAATGAAAGTTTTACCAATGGTATTAATACCACTGGGTTAAGAACAAATAATGGAGGTGTTGGCAGGGATTTTACCTTGATGGGCGCACTTGATAGTATTGGCCTAGAATTAATATCGGCTGACCAAGGTTTACAGATTACAGTTAATATCTATACAGATAACAATAGTGCATCGACTCTTAGCAAAACTTTTAATGCTATTAGTGGTTCCCCCACCAAAACCTTTTATAATTTTGCCAACTTTACCACTCTAGCCGGATTTTCTGGTGGGGCAAATTTTGCTAATGTGGGTGCCTTTGAACTAATCTTAAGTGGCCCGACTGCCGTAGACGCATCCATAACATTTGTCGAAGCAGCCGTTGATCCAAATCCCCCGATACCGGAGGTTCCTGAACCAAATCTGGCGAAAGGATTGTTAGCTTTTAGTTTATTATCAGGCTTATTAGCTGTTACCAAGCGGTAGGGGCTTAATATTATTTATCCCTGACAGGAAAGTTACGCAAAACGCCTCACGAGAAGCAAGTCCCGATTCCTCATCGGATGGCTGTTCACTGCTACATAAAACTGATACAACGCGACATAACATGACACATTGAGGTTTACTCCCTGCTTCAACCAGAACCCCTATAGAACCCATGAGACTTGCTAAAACCAATTGAAAATCGGTTTTAGACCTCTTTTTCTTCCCCAGAAAAACATCAAAGCACTTGCGCCCTTAACCAAGCGACAGGAAGATAAAGCATTTTCTTCGGGGTAGCCACAAAAGCCCGTTTACTAAAGACATCATAATCATTAGCTTCGATCCCATTCAGAATACCCTGATAAAGCATCAAAGCGGTCCAAACCGGCCAACGACAATCTCGACTGAGGACACGAATTCCCCGTTCTGCGTCTTTATAATATTGACGGGCCCGTTGAATTTCAAAGCGCATTAAATCTCGCCAACGATCATCAATCACGCCCTTAAATAAATCTTCTTGAGTATAATTAAACCGTTCCAAATCTTCTAAGGGTAAGTAGATTCGTCCCCGTTGGGCATCTTCTCCTACGTCCCGCAGAATATTAGTCAATTGATTAGCAATTCCTAGGGCGATCGCTTCTTCTTGGGGAATGTATTTCGGTTGATTTTGTTCCCAAGGTGGGATCACCTGATCTTTTTCGATACCTATGACCGCATTGGACATTAACCCCACCGTCCCCGCAACGCGGTAACAGTATAGTTTCAGTTCCTCAAAGGTTTCATAGCGACTGCGATACAAATCCATCTGCTGTCCTGCGATCATATCCCGAAAGGGGCTAATTTCCACAGGGAAACGTTCTAGAGTATCCACCAAAGCCACATCTTCATCATCCAGGGGATGACCGGAAAATAGGGCGTTTAAGTGGTCTTCCCACTGTTTGAGAGTTTCTGGGGTTGTATATTGGGCCTGGGGGCCATCAACTAATTCATCAGTGCGCCGACACCAAACATAGATGGCCCAGATGGCCCGACGTTTTTCGGGGGGCATCAATAAGGTTCCCAGGTAAAACGTTTTAGAATACTTCTGGGTAATTTGGCGACAGAGTTCGTAGGCCTCTTCGAGAGAGACGAGGACTTTTTGGGGTTGGGGGGGTTTAGGCAGTTGCAGCATTCAGCACAAGCAGAATGATTTTTTATAGTAGGGGGACGGAACCGAATCCTTGAGCGTTAGCCATTTAGCATTGTCGCATTCAATGGCCGTTTCGTCATTAGGGATAGGTTAATCGGTCATTTTTAACCTTCTAAAAGGTTAGTCTTTAGCTTACACTAAGGAGGGTTGTTTCGTCGGTTCTGACTGAGATATGGGAAGCTGAGCCGGATAGTCTTGGGCGATGGTTTGCGCCGCTAATTTTCCCGAAAGTACCGCCCCTTCCATGCTCCCTAGATATTTCTGCATGGTGTAGTCTCCAGCTAAATAAAAGTTAGCAATTGATGTTTTTTGGGACGGGCGGCATTGTTGCCGTCCTGGGGTCGCTTTATAGACAGAACGAGGGGTTTTTACCACATGGGATTTAAGCAATTTTGCCTGATTTTCCCCATTAAAATGTTGAGGAAAGAGTTTTTCTAATTCTGCCATAGTCGCAGCGATGATCGCTTCATCCGATTGACTAATCCAATCTTGGGCCGGAGCTAGGACTAACTCTAACATGGAGCGATCAGGGTTGGCGTATTCTTTACAGGTGTTACTCATGTCCGCATAGACACTAAGTAGATCGGAACGGGAGAATAATAGATGATCAATATCGGTCAGTTTGCGATCAAACCAAAGATGGAGGTTAATGACGGGAACCCCTTCTAACCCTTCTAATTGCTTGAATTCTGGCAGTTGTCGCCAGGGTTGAGGTAACATGACCTTGAAAGGATCAACGGGCATAGCTGACAAGTATAAATCCGCCTCAAAGACCTCATCAGGTGCGCCATTAAGCCCTCTTAAAAGAAAACTTTTAACGGTATTGTCTTCATTGAGTAGAATTTCTTTTAAGGGCGCATTTAATCTGACTTCTCCTCCCCGTTCTGTAATGTAATCTACAATGGGTTCACAGAGTCTTTCTGTGGGAGAACCATCGAGAAAGGCCATTTTTGAGCCGTTCTTCTCTTGTAAGAAACGGTTTAGGGCCGTTAATAAAATGGTGGCGGAAATTTCATCGGGGTTAATGAAGTTTAGGGCCTTAGACATGGCGATAAAGACTTCTTTTTCCACCCTAGAGGGAATATTCTGTTTTTTCAGCCATTCTGACCAAGAATAACGATCCATTTCTTCGACGTAACTTTGTCCCCGCACGATCGCCGGAAGTAACCCTAGGCCGAATTTAATTTTTTCTTCCCAGGTAAGCATATCGTTATTGCCTAAAATAGCCACCATTCCGTTGACTGGGGCAGGAATATCAGGAAAATCAAAACGGGAATAGGTTCCAGGGGTTTCGGGTTGGTTGAAGATCATGGAATGTTCTTTCCACTGTAGGCGATCTTCAATGCCTAATTCTTGGAATAATTGCAGCATATTAGGATATGCCCCAAAAAAGATGTGTAGGCCGGTTTCGTACCAGTCTCCATCTTCATCTTTCCAGGCGGCTATTTTACCCCCTAATACATCTCGACGTTCTAGTACAATGGGGGTGTGGCCCGCATCAACGAGATATTTGGCACAAGAAAGGCCCGCTAAACCTGCTCCGGCGATCGCAACTCGCATTTATACTAATCTCTGTAAGGGTTTGTGTGTGTTACTCATTATACTTTGCATTTCGTTACATTTTGTTGAGATTGGCAAAATTTCTCTGCTCCCAGGGGTCAAGTCCCTCCACTCCAATTCAAAATTATTAATAAAGATCATAAATTATGACACAAGAATTAACAGAACTCAGGAATTATATTAATGAAGGTCGTTATCAAGAAGCATTAGAAATTATCGATGATTTGGAACAAATGAGTAAAAAAGCAATTCTAGCAAAAATTCAAAGTTTTTTGTTAAGATTGCTCATACATTTAATTAAAAATCAAGTTGAACAACGATTAACCAATTCTTGGGCAGTCTCTATTCGAGATTCTATTTTAAAAATTCAATCCCTTAATCTCAAAGAAAATAACAAATCTTATTATCTCAAAGAGCAGGAATGGGGAGACTATTTAGATGAAACTTTTGAAGATGCTATTTTTGCTGCTAGTTTAGAAGTTTTTGAGGGTAAATATAATCCTTTTCAACTCAGAGAAAACGTTAATGAAGAATATATTAAAAAGATAGCCTGTCACTTTTTAAAGATGACTTATACTTATTCTAGAAAAGCTATTAGAGCAGAAATTAATCATGAATTATCCAAATTACCAGGGGGAGAAAATTGGCAGTAAACTCAACACTGGTATAACTAAGAAAGGTTAAAAATGAATGACTAATTTGGCAAATAATCTGAATTGATAACATCTACTTTTATGAAGGGACAATTATGAGGAAATATCTTGATATCTAACCCCGTTTCATCTGCGGCTAATTCTCTAGCATCTTGGTAAGATTCAGCAAATATATCATTAAAATAAGGCTTAAGACTCGGACTTTTTTTGAAAGCTTTTTGAATTCTTTTACGATGTTCTCTAATAGTATAAAGCCAACTGTTAGAACGCTTAGACTGTTGATATTGCCATTTTAGTAAGTGCATTAATAAGATTCTTAAATTACTTTCTAAGGCATCTTTTTCACTGCGACTCATTCCTTCTATTTCTTCAATTAAATTATCAATATCTAACTGGTCTAATTGTCCATTTTTCAGGAGATTAGCTATGGTTTCAAGCCATAAGTTAAAATCTGTTTCATATAAAACTTTTAGGCTTGTATTAGGGTTAATAAGTGTCATTTTTTTCAACGGGGAACAGGAAACTTTAAATTCCCTCAGTATCAAGCCTGGGGTTATGATAGGAAGCCCGCCTTCGCGGGCTTTGAGCTTATAGCTGAACCCTTTAGGGTATCAGCGTCAGGGAGAATGAAACAACCCTGGTTTGCTATTTACTTACCCATGCCTAACTGTTGAGCTTTTTGATAGACTTTGCCTTCCGTCAATAACGAAGGGGCAATAACCACCTCAACCTGCTGCATTTCCTTCATATCCTTCGCCCCCAAAGTTCCCATACTTGCTTTCAGGGCCCCTAAGAGGTTATGAGTACCATCGTCTAATTTTGCCGGCCCTGTGAGAATTTCCTTGATAGTTCCCGTAGTTCCCACATTAATACGGGTTCCCCTTGGCAGCACAGGGGAAGGAGTAGCCATACCCCAATGATAACCCCGTCCAGGGGCTTCAGCAGCGCGAGCAATGGGAGAACCAATCATCACCGCATCAGCACCACAGGCGATACACTTACAAATATCACCCCCAGTCACGATACCTCCATCAGCAACGACGGGAACATAACGGCCCGTTTCTTGTTGATAATCATCCCGTGCGGCCGCACAGTCAGCGACGGCAGTTGGTTGAGGCACTCCAACTCCCAAAACGCCGCGAGAGGTACAAGCAGCACCCGGCCCAATACCGACCAAAACAGCAGCGGCTCCGGCCTTCATCAAATTTAAGGCCACTTCATAGGTGACACAATTGCCCAAAACCACTGGCATAGGCATTTCTTGGCAAAATTGTCGTAAATCAAGGGGAAGAATGGATTCAGGGGACAAATGGGCCGTTGATACCACTGTCGCTTGTACAAACAATAAATCAGCCCCTGCTTCAGCCACAATTTTTCCGTATTGGGAAGCTCCTACTGGGGTTAAACTGACTGCGGCAATGCCCCCTTGGGATTTAATTTCGATGATACGTTGTTTAATTAATTCTGGTTTAATGGGTTCAGCGTAGAGTTGCTGCATTAAACCGACAAATTCCGATTTTCCCACAGAAGCAATGCGATCCAAAATCGGATTAGGATCTTCATAGCGAGTCTGAATGCCTTCTAGGTTAAGAACGCCGATCGCCCCTAATTCTGACAATAATACCGCCATTTTGACATCAACCACCCCATCCATAGCACTCGCTAGAATAGGTATCTGGCGTTCAATGCCGCCTATTGTCCAACTTGTATCTGCTAAACTCGGATCTAAGGTACACAGGCCGGGGGCCAGGGCAATTTCATCGATTCCGTAAGCTCGCCGGGCGGTTTTACCACGACCAATAACTATATCCACGCTTCTATATCCCATTCCCTTAAGTATTAGAATAGGCTACCAAATTTTGAGAGCTTTAGGGAATAGGTGTTTGTCAGAATCATGGAAAATTGGTTCTATCGAACTTGTTATGCTAAATCAACACCTACATACAGACTGAAGCCTGATAATATAGAAACCCTCTTTTGTAACGTTGGGGCAAAGTGATATCTATAATCCTTATTCCATAAGTATTTTACTATTTTCATAGTATTGGCGATCTTTTATTGGGAAATAAAATAGTGATTGTTCTTCAGACAAAAGTTTCAGATTTTTTAATTTATAAGTATCTTCCGTAAGTGATAAAAGAGGGTTTTGAGTCATAATAGACCCATTTAGCCAATCTGAATCAATCCATTTTGGTGGAGATAAAAACACAAGTATTTTCTCCAGACCTTCAAACATTGGTTGATAATGAAATAGAGTTTTTGAATTGCTTCCAAGATCTATAAGTTCTTTCTTTCTAATAGATCCAATATATTTTCTAAAGCCATCGAACTTTTGACTATATAAGTTTAAATGATCACTTGCCGGAAGATAAATTATTAGATCATTAAAACTTGGTTTACTTTGATAATAGCATTTAATATTACGATAAGATACACATAAATCTTTATCTAATTTTTCAGTGAGATAGTTTTTCAGAACCAGCTTTTGTCCATTTGAATAAAGCTGTGTATCAGTTATGTCACTGAAATTACTACCCTGATTTATTTTATAATTCATGAAAGCCGTGAATTGCATTACATCATAATTATTATTATGAGGAAAGAATAGACCTAAGTCATTACCATTAGGGTGATTATAAATATATTCTTGAATAAATTGAACAAATTTGACCCGTGAATCTATATGTTTTTTTCTGGATATAATTGCGTAAGAAGACAAATGAATATTTTCTAAACACAATAAAAATGTCAATGCTATAATCGTTGATTTTTTTAAATGAGACTTATTATTACTAAAATCAATTCGATCTATTAAAATAGCAAGGTACAAAATTGCAATAAAATCTGTCAAACTTGTATAATAGGTACTATACATACCAAGTTTGATATAACTAATAAAATACAAAATAGAGCTAAATGCTAAAAAATCCCATAACATATCTGGATTTTTTTTGATTTTACCTAGATAAATAATTCTCACAAAAAATACAATAAAAAATACATTTAAAATAATATCTGTTGTAAGATAAGAAACAATAATAGAAAAAGTGTTGACTTGATTGTTACTCATATAAGCGTCTTCAATATTTGGAAAAATACATAAAAAATAATAAGATAGAAAAATAATTGATAATATAATTAATGAAACATCTATCCATCTATATTTAATGACCTTAGATAGATTCCCCCAGTTGCTCCATATTTTAATAATAACTAAACTATTTACTAATCGCATAGTAGCAAATCCACCTATTAACAAAAAGATTGGTTCTTTATAGTAAAGTAAAAATTGAGCGGCAATAATAGCTCCAATAAAGTAAATAATAGAATTACTTTTCTCAAATTTCTGAATAGATAGGATTAATATACTTATCCAAAAAATTAGATTCCTTTCAGGGAAAATAAGCCCTTGAAAAGAAATCACAAAACTATGAGTGATCATAATAAAAAAAATCACAAAAAGTTTATAACTAATGCTTTTATTTTCTAAAATAAGCCAAATGACACAAAGACAAACAACTAATTGAAAAACCGGAAAAAGATGGTAAGCAAGGGGAGTTTTACTGAAAAGACTGATCAAGTTAAACTCTTGATGTCCAAGAGGCCAAAATCTTCCCCCACTTGGATGTATAGGCATACCCAAAAAATTTCCTGATAATGAAAACAAAGTGTATTGCTCATTGTCGTGATAAGCAAAATCCTCCCCATAAAGCATCAGGTATATATAAGTAATACAAAAAAGTAAAAAAAAACCAATCTGAATATAAGTATTTATTTTATAACTTTGCTTGATTTTCATTCTCTTGTCAGTTAAATTCAATATAGATATTGATAACTCGTATTGATAAAACCTAAAATAAAAAGTATATAAACTAATTAAAAATATAGGGGGAATTGTAAGTAAAGCAAATATTTTCCAGTAAGAGTTAAAATACGCTATGATTTGCGGATAACTTTGTTGAAGAAAAAGAGTTAACATATAAAGTATCTCAGTATATAGAGGGCAAAAAAGAGAGAAGTGGAAAACAAACTACGACGGGAAAGGCTTTTAATGCGAGATTAGTTTAACAGCCATCTCAAAACTTGGCAATACAACCTAAAATTAGACTAATCCAGACATTAATCTAAAAATCCTATTTATTCTTGTTCATTCTTATTCAAGGTATGATAAATTTTGTCTAATAATGTCAATAATTAGGATAAAGATTTACATTTCTTATGCTAAATATTGAGTATAAGGTGTTGTGTATTTAAAAAACTTATAGGGGAAACTCTTATTAATTCTGTGCCATCATGCCGAAGGAACTTCTGACTTGCTAAAACGCATTTTAAATGCGTTTTAGCTTAATCTCAACCCTAATTAACCCTTGAATATTCTGCTGATTCTTGTTCAGAAGCAACGTTGACACGACGGAGGTTTGCACCTAATTTTCTGAGCTTGCCTTCTAAATTGTCATAACCCCGATCTAAGTGTTGCAAACCTTGCACCACAGTAGTTCCTTTGGCGGCTAACCCTGCTAAAACTAAAGCAGCAGAAGCCCGTAAATCTGTAGCCATCACAGGCGCACCTGAGAGGAAGGGAACCCCCCGTACTAGGGCAACATTACCTTTAACCCGTATATCTGCTCCCATGCGCTGTAATTCAGCCACATGACGCAAACGGTTCTCAAACACTGTTTCTGTGACGATACTACTGCCTTCACTCAAGGTTAACAGTGCCATAAATTGAGCTTGCATATCCGTGGGAAACCCAGGAAAAGGTAAGGTTTCGATGTCTGTAGCTTTTAAGGGGGCAGGAACTAAGCGGATACGATCTGGCCCGTCTATAACCACTTGGGGGCCCATAGCGCGTAATTTGGCGATGACAGAGGCTAAATGTTCAGGAAAGACAGGGGCGAGGCTAATTTCTGATTGAGTGATCGCCCCGGCAATTAAGAGAGTTCCTGCTTCAATGCGATCGGGAATGACAGAATAATCGGTACTATGGAGCTTTTCTACCCCAGAAACGATGATCGTCTTGCTGCCGTCTCCTTTAATTTTCGCGCCCATGGAACGGCAAAAGTTGGCTAAGTCAGTAATTTCGGGTTCTTGAGCCGCATTTTCAATGATGGTTTCCCCTTCTGCTAAGGTGGCCGCCATCATGATCGTTTCGGTTGCGCCCACACTAGGATAATCTAAGTAAATTTTAGCCCCTTGTAACCGTTGACGACTGCCTTTAACACAAGCATGAACCACACCATGCTCAATGCGGACATCGGCCCCCATAGCTTGCAACCCTCGGACATGGAGATCAACGGGTCTGGCCCCAATGGCACAACCACCAGGTAAAGGAACGCGAGTCATGCCTAAACGGGCTAATAAGGGCCCAATGACGAAGAAACTGGCCCGGAGTTGAGAAACTAACTCATAAGGGGCTTGATCTTGTCCAATGTGTTGAGCGTTAATATCTAGAATATCCCCATTTCTTTGGAGCTTAACTCCTAAAGCAGCTAAAATTTGGGTCATGCGGTGGATATCAGCCAGGGAAGGCAGATTCCGTAGGCGACAGTCCTCAGAGCAAAGAATGGCTCCGGCCATCAAAACGAGGGCTGAATTTTTGGCACCGCTAATAGTGACTTCGCCTTTTAAGGTGGCTTGTCCTTGGATTTTTAAAACGGGTTGCTGTTCTTCTAGATGGGTTGTCATAGGATTCGATATATAAGAGCGTTCTATGGTTATATTCTCCAAAAACTATAAACAATTATAGTATTCGGTTCAAATTTGCTTTCAATGTAACTTGAATGATTAAAAAAGTCTAGCTAAAGTTCCAGGGTTACTATTCTTAAGGGTCAAGTTCTGACAAAAATCCCTAATCTGTCTGGGTTGAGATTAGGGAACGTCACTTTGAAATAGAAATTAGCCTAATCCTTCGACGACAGGATGGAAATAAAAGGCAATACCAATCACGGCATAAGTGGCGAGTAATAAAGTTCCTTCTAACCAATTAGAACGACCATCAGAACTAATCGAATTAGTCAGTAAAACAGCCACAGATACTGCCACTAATTCAAAGGGATTAAAATCTAAATCCATGGGTTGGCCTAAAAACCATCCTGAAATTACTAAGACAGGGGCAACAAATAGGGCTATTTGTAAACTGGAACCCACAGCAACCGACATAGATAAATCCATCTTATTTTTCATGGCTACTGTGACGGCTGTAGCGTGTTCTGCTGCATTACCAATAATCGGTAATACAATCACCCCTGTAAATAATGCGGTTAAACCCAAAGACTCTGTGGCCTCTTCTAGAGAATTGACTAATAATTCGGATTCAAAAGCAACTCCTAGGGTAATTAGCAACAGGATAAAAACCCATTTACTCACATTTACGTCTTCTTTTTTTTCCTCGCTCTCCTCTTCAATTGCCACTCCTACATCATAAAGATAAGCATGGGTTTTCATCGAAAAAAGCAAGGTCAAAGCATAGACTAAAATCAGAACAATAGCAACAGCAACGGATAAATGTTGTAGGGTTACTTCCTCAATGCCAGTCGAAGTGTATTGTACTGCTGTGGGTAATAAAATTGCTGCCACAGCTAAATTCATAGAAGATGAATTTAAACGGGCAGCTACTGATTGAAAGCTTTGTTCTTTATAGCGTAATCCTCCTAACAACATAGAAAAGCCAACTACTAACAATAAATTGCCAATAATTGACCCAGTAATCGTTGCTTTAACGACTCCAATTAACCCTTCTTTCAGGGCAACTAAGGCTAAAATAAGTTCTGTGGCATTGCCAAAGGTAGCATTTAATAACCCCCCTAAATTGGGGCCAACCACAACCGCGATCTCTTCAGTTGCCTTGCCCATTAAGGCGGCTAATGGCACAATAGCTAAACCGGCCGTAATAAAAACGACGGTTGCCCCCCATTCTAAATATTCAGCCGCCAAAGAAATGGGAATAAACACCAATAAGACTGACAAAATTGTATTTTTATTCAACATAGTAAGGGTCAACATTCAAGAAGTCAGAAGTTCTGGGAGCGTGAATATACGGAAGTCAGAAGTGATAATCTTCTGATTCTCAGTTTATGATATTAAAGGCGTAAACTGTCACCAAAGTAAGAATCCTTACATCTTCTCTGCTCAAGGGGTTAGGCTTGGTGGAGAAATATAAATTTTGAGAAAATGTGAATTTATATGATAAAACCATTAAGAAGTCCCTATACTACTGACACCTTAACATGAGTCACGGCACCTCCCATCCTTCTCCAGACCAAGACAAAAAACCCATCCCAGTTGTTGTCTATCAACCAGAAAGTCGTGTCAGACATCCTGTGCAATTATTGCAGGAGATGTGGCATGATTTATTGGCCTCCCGTGAGTTGGCTTGGCAGTTGATTCAACGGGATATTCAATCTCAATATCGTCAATCTGTCTTAGGTATTCTCTGGGCTTTTATTCCACCACTTATTACTGCTATTGGTTTAACTTTTCTCAAAGAAGCTAAGATTTTGAATTTGGGACAAACAGATATTCCTTACCCAGTATTTGTTGCTTTTAGTATGACCCTCTGGCAGACTTTTACCCAGACTTTAACGAATACCATGAGTGCGGCCCGTTCTGCCAAAAGTATGTTAATGAAATTAAATGTTCCCCCTGAGGCCTTTGTTCTTTCTGCATTAGGACAAATTATCTTTAACTTTTTTATCTCATTAATCCCTATCGTTTTCTTCTTTCTTTGGTTTAAAGTACCTGTTACTTGGACAATTATTCTAGCACCCGTAGCTTTCATTCATTTACTGATGTTTGCGACAGGTATTGGCTTAATTATGGGGCCTTTTTCTTGCTTATACGGTGATGTGAGTAAATTCATGGGTTTTGTTATTCGGATCTGGTTGTTTGTTACTCCAGTCATCTATCCTGAGCCAAAAGAGGGGATTTGGGCGATTTTAGTGGGAATTAATCCGGTTACGCCTTTATTGGTAACAACAAGAGAATTGGCAACCACAGGAATCATTTCTAATCCGACAGGTTTTTGGATAGCCAGCATTATAGCCATTTTGATAGCCTTGATCGGCTGGTTTTTCTATCGGTTAGCGATGCCATTTATTGTGGAAAGAGCCTAAATCCATGAACAGCCTTACTTTTAAAATATAATAGTCCAATTGTCAGTCTTATTTAGAGGGAAATTCTGTGACAGTTAGAGTTCGTATTGCCCCCAGTCCTACGGGAAATTTACACATCGGAACCGCGAGAACGGCTGTTTTTAACTGGTTATTTGCTCGCCATTATGGGGGTACTTTTATTTTACGGGTTGAAGATACGGATCAGGAGCGATCGCGTTCAGAATACACGGAAAACATTAAATCGGGCCTCTCTTGGTTAGGATTAACTTGGGATGAAGGGCCTTTCTTTCAAACCCAACGTCTTGAACTTTATCGTCAAGCTATCCAAGCTTTATTAGATAAAGGTTGCGCCTATCGCTGTTATTGTACCTCAGAAGAATTAGAACAGATGCGAGAGGCACAAAAAGCAAAAAACCAAGCTCCTCGCTATGATAACCGTCATCGTCATTTAACAGAAGAACAACGTCAAGCTTTAGAAGCAGAAGGCCGTAAACCTGTGATTCGGTTTATTATTGATGACCATCGGGAAATTGTTTGGAATGATGTCATCCGAGGTAAAGTAGTTTGGAAAGGCAGCGATCTGGGTGGGGATATGGTGATCGCTCGTATTCCTGAAACCGACGAGCAAACTTTTGGCCAACCCCTTTATAATTTAGCGGTGGTGGTGGATGATATTGATATGAAAATCACCCATGTGATTCGTGGGGAGGATCATATTGCTAATACCGCTAAACAAATTTTACTCTATGAAGCATTAGGGGGAACGGTTCCAGAATTCGCCCACACTCCTTTGATTTTGAATCAAGAAGGGCGTAAACTCTCAAAACGGGATGGGGTGACTTCTATTGATGATTTTCGTAAAATGGGCTTTTTAGCCGATGCTTTGGTCAATTATATGACACTTTTGGGATGGACGGCCCCTGATTCTACTCAAGAAATTTTTACTCTCTCAGAAGCTGCGACACAATTTACGTTAGATCGGGTTAATAAAGCAGGTGCTAAATTTGATTGGGATAAATTAGATTGGCTCAATAGTCAATATCTTCATAAAATGCCCGCTAATGAATTAGTAGAATTAGTAATTCCCTATTGGCAAGAAGCAGGATATGAGGTTAATTTAGAAAGTGATCGCCCCTGGTTAGAACAGATGGCTGCCTTAATTGGCCCTAGTTTAACTCGTTTAAGTGATGCTCCCAAAGAAAGTCATTTATTATTTGGTGAAACGGTGACTTATAGTGAAGAAGCCATGGCCCAAATTGAACAAGAAGGGGTAAAAGATATCCTCAAAGCGGTGTTAGACAACTTAGAAGATGTGGCTGAATTAACAGAAGAAAAGGCCCAAGAAATCATCAAAACTGTGACCAAAACCTTTAAGGTCAAAAAAGGGTTAATTATGCGATCGCTGCGGGCAGGTTTAATGGGAGAATTACATGGCCCTGACTTAATTCAATCCTGGCTTTTATTAAATGATAAAGGTTGGGATAAAAGTCGTTTAAAAGAGGCGTTAAGTTAAGATTTTAAAGGGTTGAGGAGTGATTTTATTTATTTTTCAAAATGAAATTGGGTTAGAACTATGACTATCTTTAGTTTGAAATCTGGTAATAAAAGATCCTCTTAAGTTTCCCTTCAATTATTGTTAAATTACCTTCTATAATAAAAGAAGTGAGGCTATTGTGCTGAAGACACAATCTTAACCCCACTCAATTTACAATAAAGTCTTAACAGTTATCTGTGTCTTGTTAACATGGATAACTTTTATTTTTGCTTCTTACGCTTGGAAACTAAACCTAGTCCACCTAAAGCAAGAAGTCCTAAAACAGTACCAGGTTCCGGTACGTGCTTGATTGAGGTAATTTTAATGACGAAATCTGCTGCATCGTCGTCACTAGTACCTCCTCCTCCATTCCCGTCAGAAAAGCCGATGTAAACCATGTCGGTACCAGTTGTGGTCGCCCATGTTCCGTCGAGGGTTGCAAAGTAGTGCGCTCCTACAACATTACCATCACCGCCAATAGTTGGCTCATCTCCGTTAGCAACCATTGTCATAGGAGGCAGATTAGTCCTGAACTCAAAGGGAACATTGTCTAATGCTTGTACCATCGTGGATGCACAAGGAGAATCAAAACTATTGGGGTTGGGGCAATTTAGACCGGCAAAAAGTTCTTGACCATTCCAGAAGAGTTGGTTGTTCTGGCTGGAAGTCCCTTTCCCGAAGAATTCGATCTTGAACCACGATGAAACTCCGGGTAAAGGATCGTATGTTATTGTAGGATTATCGTAACCATTAACGCCATTAACGCCATGCTGAGAACCTTCACCAGCACCGGTAGGAAAACCTGGAAAGGTTGTCCAAATGAGTTCTCCTGGACTTCCTGATTCAGTATCTCGTACTCCTGGGTTAGTTGAATTATTTGGCAATTGAGGGGTCAATGAAAATACTCCAGCCTGAGCAGGAGAAATAGCCAAACCCACACCAGAGATCGCTGATATCGCACCAGCGATCGCCAATTTTTGTAATAACTTAGATGTATTCATCAGTTTTTCTCCAGAAAAAATCTTGATTATGCCGTTAACACAAAATTAAATGTGTTCTCACGGGAACTATAGCTAACCTCAAATTTAAAATCAAGGATTGCAAACATCAGGATTTAGATAGTATAAGATTGTTTTATACTTCTCCCCCTTTTCAAGTTTTACCCCTTATTTTTTATTTAATTAATGTCAACAATTAAATTCTTAAACTTAGAAATCATTCCCTAAAAATCGATCAAAACTCCCCAAGTAACTTGTCAGAAGCTTAACAATTGTATATATTTTTTTCGTATAAGATAAGAATACTAAATATTTGGACATTTGTTAAATTTGATGTCTAACAATGTTTGTCAAAATAGTAGGGGCAATTCATGAATTGCCCCTAGGGGTGAAGGTAGGTGGGCATTGCCCACCCTACGGTTTTAGACTAAACCGACTAATTGTTCACTAAGATCCCACATCCGTTCTGCTTTTTCCTCATCCCTTGCTTGGGGTGAAACCTTTTGTACAAAAGCTTCACGGCCTTTTTTCTGACGGTTTCCCCAACTCCAATATGACCCAGACTGACCATATTCCGCTTCTGTGACGACATCAGCCACCCTTTCCCCTGCTAATTCTTGAGAGACATAACCCCCGGTAATATTCTTTTGGAACCAGGGAAAAATCTTTTGAAACAAGGGATAATGATTACGGAATAAAGGAGTATCAGCCACACAACCAGGATAGAGAGAGGTGAAGATAATACCTGTGCTTTCATGATAGCGTCGGTGTAATTCTCGCATAGTCAAAACATTGCACACCTTACTATCCTTATAAGCTTTAACAGGTTCAAACTTTTTGCCATCAATCATAGTAATTGGGTCTTTAAATCCATTCACAAACCCTTCCAGTTTTCCTAAGTCGGGACGAGGGGGAATTTTACCCCCTAACTCATCAGGGTTATGGGTGACAGTTCCTAAAATTACTAACCGTTTTTCAGAGGCGGAGGAATTTTTCAGATCCTCTAACATGAGGTTACATAAGAGAAAGTGTCCCAGATGGTTTGTGGTCATGGTTAACTCGTAACCTTCGGGACTCCGTAAGGGTTCCTTTAACAAAGGCATATAAATAGCAGCATTACACACCAAAGCATCCAGCGATCGCCCACTAGACCTAAAATCCTTGACAAACTGTTGCACACTGTCTAAACTGCCTAAGTCAAGCTGCATCACAGTATAACTATCCATGGGAATTTCTAATTCCTTGGCCGCTTGGTGTGCTTTAGGTTGGTTACGACAAGCCATAACCACGTGCCAACCGCGTTTGGCCATGGCTTTAGCCCCGTATAAACCCACCCCTGATGATGCACCTGTAATGACGACGGTTGATTGACGATTTTCTGCCATTATTTTGAGACTCCCTGAAGATTCCCTCTAACATTAAAAGATAGAAAAATTATGAGTACATTTATGCCATGAATTTTAGGCTATTTTTATGTTAACTCATTAACTAGCTCGTTGAATAAAACTCTGACTGTATGTGCTGCTACTTTTATTTGACATCTAGTATTCTACTTTAAATTGATAAGTAGGTGGGCATTGCCCACCCGACAGGTTAGATTTTTGCTTCTTCTTTGACTAATTTCTCCCAACCTAATTCTTTCAGGTTATTATTGCGACGTAGGGGACGGGTTGCTAACTCTAAGATATCCCGCGCATTAGTAAACCCGTGAATTTGTGCAAAGGTAAATTCTACTGACCATTTAGTATTAATTCCTCTTGCTTCTAGGGGGTTTGCATGGGCCATTCCTGTAATAACGAGGTCAGGTTTCAACTCATAAATGCGTTGAATTTGATTATAATTGTCTGGTTTTTCGACAATTTTAGGAACGGGAACTCCCATTTCTTGGCAGGTTTTTTCTAGAAACGCTAATTCTGCTTGTTGATACCGTTTATCCATGTAAGGAATACCAATTTCCTGACAAGTCATCCCACAACGAATTAAGAAACGGGCTAAAGAAACTTCTAACAAATTATCGCCCATGAAGAAGACAGATTTACCCCGAATTAACTTAAGATAGTCTTCTAAACTCTCCCAAATTTGTGCTTCTCTTTCTTCTAAACCTTGGGGTTCAATATTAAAAACAGAGCAAATTTTTTCAATCCATGCGCGGGTTCCGTCGGGGCCAATGGGAAAGGGTGAACCGATTAATTTACACTTACGACGACGCATTAAAGTTGTAGCGGTTCGTGATAGGAATGGGTTAACTCCACTGACATAATAACCCTCATCAATTACAGGTAATTCTGTATACCGTTTTGAGGGCAACCAACCTGCTATTTTTATGCCTTGTTTCTTCAATTCTAGGGTTAAATTGGTAACAACTGGATCTGGTAAAGATCCAAACATAACTAAGGGAGGATGATCCTTATATTCGGACTCCTCTTGTTTAATATCTTCTTTCTTCCTTCCAAAGTTTAATAGTTTATGGATGGCATTTCTTTCTTCTTTTTCTCCTTCTTCTTTGACTGCTGTGGGACATTTATGGGCCATTGCTGCTAAGACGGTATCTTCCCCTTGAGTAAAGGCATAATCTAAACCGTTTGCTCTTGCTGTTACGATAGGAATACCGATTTCTCCCTCTAATTTGGGGGCTAAACCTTCTAAGTCCATTTTAATGATTTCGGTGGTACAAGTACCGATCCAAACGATGACGCTAGGATTGCGATCGCGTTTAATTTGTAGACACAATCTTTTGAGTTCTTCGTAATCATTTAATTGAGCAGAAATATCCCCTTCTTCTAATTCTGCCATTGCGTAACGAGGTTCGGCAAAAATCATCACTCCCATGGCATTTTGAAGGAAGTAACCACAGGTTTTTGTGCCAATAACTAAGAAGAAACTATCTTCAATTTTTTGGTATAACCAGGCAACGCAACTAATGGGACAAAAGGTATGATAATTACCCGTTTCGCATTCAAATTGTAAAGCAGTGGGTTCTTGTACAGCAGTCATAATTTAGATTTCTCCTTTGCTTAATTGTTGTCTAATTCGTTCGATTTCATCGATTTCTGATGGTACTACTGGAGGTAATTTTGCCCTTTCTTCTGCTCTTTTTTTTAGTTCCTTCTCAGGATCAAAATGTAATCCCAGAACTTCTATAAGCTTATTCCCATCTGAATTAAGTTGACAAAAAGGTAACATCCAGACAGATAATTTTGGTTCTAGGGCAGTAATTACTCCTAAAATTATGTCAGCACAAGGACGTTTACCATCATTGGGCGTTTTATGCCACCAATTTCTAGAGTCCATTAAAGTAATCATTATTAAGTCTCCTTATTAGCAAAAGTAACTATATCTAGTATTCCCTCACTAACTAGAATTTGTATCACCTCAGAGAAAACATCAAGCTAAACTTCTCTAAAACCCATAGCATAACATTCTTATTTGAAATATAAACAATTGTGGTACAGGCTTCCAGCCTGTGACGGGCAAGATGCCCGTTCCACATTTATATCTCATTTAAAAATGTTATACAAACCTAAACCATCATTAGATCTAATGCTTCTTCTTCTGTTTTAACAGGAGCTTGAGGATTAAGATAGAAATCAGATAATAAGGTGAATAATTCCCTGTCTTGAGCATCCTTAGGAATTACCCCTTCAGGCATTGCTAATAATTGGTCTGCAATGTTTAAATAGTAATTACAAACATACTCAAGAGAAGGGTCAGTTTCTGTCATTTCAAACAAGGTTTTACCCTTAACACGAGATACCCGGATATCTTCAATTAATGGCAGAATTTCTAACACAGGCATGGGAACCGCTTCTATGTATTTATCAATTAAATCACGCTTAGAAGTACGATTACCAATTAACCCCGCTAAACGTAAAGTATGGGTTCTTGCTTTTTCTCTTACGGAAGCAGCAATACGGTTAGCAGCAAACAAAGCATCAAAACCATTATCTGTCACAATTAAACAATAATCTGCATAGTTTAAAGGTGCAGCAAAACCACCACAAACAACGTCACCTAAGACATCAAAAAGAATAACATCATACTCATCAAAAGCATTCAATTCTTTGAGTAATTTAACCGTTTCTCCTACTACATAACCACCGCAACCTGCACCTGCGGGGGGGCCACCTGCTTCTACACAGTCTACCCCTGCATAACCTTTATAGATAACATCTTCAGGCCAAATATCTTCGTAGTGAAAGTCTCTTTCTTGTAGGGTGTCAATGATGGTAGGAATAAGGAACCCAGTCAGGGTAAATGTGCTGTCATGTTTGGGATCACAGCCAATTTGTAGCACTTTTTTACCCCGTTTGGCTAATGCTGTGGAAATATTACAGCTGGTGGTAGATTTGCCGATACCGCCTTTTCCGTAAACTGCGAGTGTTAAAGTCAAGGTTCGAGTCTCCTGTGTGATCAAATAAATCTGGTTTTCCTTATCACTGCTTTTTTAGGACAGTGGGTTTGTCAATCTCATTACTCGCATTATGGGGCAAATGGATAAGAATTGAAAGGGCCTTCTTTAGAGATTTTAGGTTTAATCCTAAGTTTTATAGAGTATTAATCAGTAAAAATATTTTTTTTAAATTATAATCTGTTTTATTATCAAAAATAATCTTAAAATAAATTTTGTGTATTGTATTACTATAATCAGGAACAAAAGCAAAACAATCGGTTACTCACCATGTCTTAAACAAGCTTTACAATAGTTGCAAAGCTTGTTCAGCAAGGATTACAACGAATTTGACAGGGGATCACAACTAGCCTAAACTCGTTAAATTATTAAGGAATGTAACAAAAAATAGGGGGTTTTTGGTCAGTTGTTGGTCTTAGCAACTTGGTCAAAAGATTTTTATAAAGAATAATTACAATTTTAGGTAAGTAAATTAGGTGTTCATCAATAAACCTAGGGTGGGCATTGTCCACACCACAGTTTTTGTGTAATTCATTTCAAACAAAAATACAAGAAATATTTAACGCTTTTTGCAATAAATTTTGATATTCTTTATCACTGACTAAATAAGAACCAAATCTTTCTAAATGTTCATTTTGTAATTGGGCATCAAATAAGATAAACCCTCTGGCTTTTAAATGTTCTACTAACTTTACCATAGCCACTTTAGAGCCATTGGGAATACGATAAAACATCGATTCTCCAATAAAAGCACCCCCAAGGGTAAGGCCTAAAATTCCTCCGGCTAATTCGTCTCCTTGCCAAGTTTCAAAACTATGAGCAAATCCAGCCAAATGTAGCTGATAATAGATTTCAATTAGTTCAGGAGAAATCCAAGTCACCTCTCGATCAGCACAACCCTGACAAACCCCCAAAAAATCCCGATTAATGGCGACAGAAAACTGTTCTTGATTCAAAACCCGTTGCAGGGATTTAGGATAGCGAAAACCCTCATCTAAGGGGACTAGGGCCCGTTGACGACTGGAATACCACCCCAGAACATTGTGTTCATCCGTCATCAAAAAGTAACCTTGAGCATATCCCTGTATAATGGGGTCTAGATCTTCGGCAAATTCCATCGTAGATTTCCGTAGTTAATAAAGTTCCATGACGGCAGAACCGATTCCTCCCATTACTTTACCCCCAATTCGCAATCCCCAACAGGAAGGGGAATGGTTGCAGGTGGCTTTGCAAAACTGGTTAGATGAAGAGTTTATCCCTGAAAAAGTCAACGAAAATATTGCTAAAAGGGCCGCTCAAATTTTCGTGCGTCAGCGATTAGAAGGGGAAAATGATTTAGGCTCCCTAGTCATTGCCATTGTGACGGAAATGCAGGCCTTTGATTTTCGAGAATCGTTTTTTAGCGAGTTTGCCGTTGCGAATGCAGTCAGTGACTTAATTTTAGATAGTTTAGGTATTGATCGTTGCTGTGGGGAAAGTTAGTTCCACAAGGAATAGGGACATCCTTTCTGTTTATCGGACTGTCCCACTCACTTGATTCGATCATTCCTTGAAAGCCATCTTAATTTAGTCTTAAGAAAAGCTTACCAGCTAGATTTAACTACCCCAGGAAGTAACCCTTCATGGGCCCATTCTCGTAGAACATTACGGGATAAGCCAAAATCCCGATAATATCCTCTAGAGCGGCCTGTTAACCAACAACGGTTACGAAGACGGTTAGGCGCACTATTACGGGGTAAACGTTGTATTTGACGATGAATCTCGATTTTTTCTTCGTAGTCTTCAGCATTGTTAAACTCTTCTTTCAGAGCTTCTCGCTTATCTGCATACTTATCAATTAAGCGTTTACGTTTTTTCTCGCGTTCGATCAAGCTTTTTTTAGCCATAGGGGTTCAGTTTAGAATTTTCTGATTAAAGACACTATTTCCTATCTTATCAAAATTTTCCCCCAGGACAATAGATTTCGGTTGAAAGGGAACAGCAGTGTTGTGGTGAGAATCCTATCGGGGCGGGGTAAAAAACCCGCCCCTACTACTTCTGACTTTTGCGATTACCCCATCACCCTAATTATCGGTGACTTTTTCTTGCATTCTGTCCCAGCGAGGATTAGGATCTTGAACCGTTTGACGTAATTGTTGCCAACGGAGTCCAATCGGTTTTGGGGTGGCCGGAGTAGAGAGTGGTGCAGCATTACTCTTTAAAATCGAGAGCGCACGATTATATTGGGGATCAGCATCGGTTCCCATCAAGGTTGGATCATTTCTTAACTGAACTTGTTGCTCCATAGTTAAGTCAAGATAGACATCAGGACGAATGCCTTTATGGTTAATATCCGTGCCGCTTGGTGGATAATAACGGGCAATGGTGACAGCTAACCCGGAACCATCAGTGAGAGAATGTACGGACTGTACTGTTCCTTTGCCATAAGTGGTGGTGCCAACAATGGTGGCCCGGCCATTTTCCTTAAGGGCCCCTGTCAGAATTTCGCTGGCACTGGCTGACCCTTCATCCACTAAGATCACTAAGGGTAAATCTGTGATTGATGTACCATTGGCTGAAAAATGGCGATCACCGCCTTTACGATCAATGGTACTGACAATTTCTCCTTTTTGGAGCCAGAGACGGGCAATATCGACGCTAGAAAAGAGGAGTCCCCCTGGATTACCCCGTAAGTCTAAAATGAAACCAGAAACCTGTTGCTGTCCTAGCTCTTCGATCGCTTGTTTCATTTGTTCAGCAGCATGGGAGCTAAATTCATCTAATTTGATATAACCAATGCGATGTTTTTCATCTTCTTGGAGATGATAAGTCACGGAAGCAATTTCAATCTGAGCGCGTTTGAGAGTGACTTGAAATACCCCTTTTTCCCGCCGAGATAACTGTAAACTAACTTCCGTACCCACTGCTCCGGTAATTTCTTCTTGGGCCTGTTCTAAGCTCATTAAAGCGGTGGGTTTGCCATTGATCCGAATCAGGCGATCGCCTCGTTTAACTCCAGCTTCCATAGCGGGGGAATTTCTGACAGATTCTACGACATAAAGTTGGCTAGTGCGTTTATCGAGGGCTAGTCGGACACCTACTCCTGATAACTCCCCAGAGGTTTGACTGGTGAGGACAGAAAATTCATTAGGGGGTAAAAAGCGAGTATAGGGGTCGCCTAAGTCTTTGAGAGCGTCCCGAATCGCTTTATAAGCTTGTTTGGGGTTAGCATAGTCTTGGCTGAGTAATTCCCGTCGTTTTTCTTGCCAATCAACCCGATTAAAGTTCCGATCCACAAACTCATTATTAACAATTTGCCACATCTCATCGACCATGGCTTTGGGATTATCTTCTAACACTTCGGGTTGGGGCGCACTCAAAGCGGGAGAGGTGAGGCTATGTAGGGAAATCGTAGCGACAATTCCTCCCCAGAGTAAAGGGTGATTGAGACTCAGGCGTTTTATACAGTTATTCATAGTATTATCAAGGTCAAGGGGGAATTAGGTGAGAAGGCGTTAGTTAAGAGTAAAGCGGACAAGAAATTGCCAGTAAGAACTGAGGAGTTACCCCTTAGAACTTAATTAAGGGTAAATTTAGAGATCGACCTTGGGGTCATGATGTTCCTCCTTTGTTCTACTTTAATGGGAATTTAAGAAATCGAGTAAAATTTTTTGGTGAATTGGGCCAAGAGGACGCACTTTGTCAAGTTTTCCTGAATAACATTGCCCTTTTGCGATATCTTCAGGCGGCACTAATTCCAAGTCTGCTCCCTCTTGTAAGACTAACTGTTCTAGGGGAACCGTGAGGGGAGCATGGAAAATATGACGAATCGCCCGTTCATCGGCATAACAATCAAAGATAGTGGGATTTTGCAGATCGTAGGCAATTTCTTCCCAGATTTCTCGTTTAACCCCTTCTTCTGGGGTTTCATTCGGTTCTAGATGACCCCCAAAAAATCCCCAATGGCCGGGATAGAGAATGGTGGGAATATCGTCTCGCAACTGCATTAAAAAGTGACCATCTTGATAGAGGATAGCGACAGCAACGGCAGGAATGACACTATTTGGCGTTACGTTTATGGGGGAGGAGGAATTCATCGAAATTCGGTTGGGGTGTGGGTTTAACTTGGGGAGAGGACACAGGTTGAGCGACAGGAGAGGAAGCGACAGGAGGGGTGTCAAGTTTTTCTACCTCAACAATATACAATTCCCCCACATCTTGGCCGCCAATGGCAATCGATTGATAGGCCACTTTTCCTTTTATTATGATCTCTTGCCCCGTTTGGGGAAGGTCGCCATTAGTCAGTACCCAAACTGTCCCTGTGGCATCCTGGAGTTGATAGGAACCACTTTCCATAAAAGGGGCCCGATCAACGACTTTTCCCTCTATGTAAATAATTCCTGCTTCTGGACTGGTTTGTGTACTAGGTTGGGGGGAAATTTCCCGAATAGGAGTAAGGGGGGTTTGTGCTAACCCTAAATAATTAAGTGGGGTACAACCAACCAGTCCCCCCACCAGGAGGGATAATAGTCCACCATGAACCCCTCGAATGTTTAAAATTTTCATGATGACCGTGATTAGCTTGACCTTCTTGAGATATCTTAACCAATAGGACACCTTAGAATGCTCCTACGTTCCAAAATTTACTGACAATTATCCATGGCTCCTCAGACTGCTTCTTTGTTAAACGGTAAAGCATTAGCCCAAAAAATTCAGCTTGAACTCAAAGCATCCATTGAACAGTTACAGCCTAAAATCGGTCGTCCTCCTGGTTTAGCTGTCATTATGGTCGGAGATGACCCCGCGAGTGCGGTTTATGTTCGCAACAAGGAACGGGCTTGTGCTAAGGTAGGTATCGCTTCTTTTGGTCGTCATTTACCCCACCAAAGTTCTCAACAAGAGGTGGAGTCTATCATTAAGGAACTCAATCAAGATGAACGGGTGGATGGGATTTTGGTTCAGTTGCCTTTACCTGCTCATTTGGATACCGTTTCCTTATTATTAGCGATCGCTCCTGATAAGGACGCTGATGGCCTCCATCCTATGAATTTAGGCCGATTAGTGCGGGGGGAAAAGGGATTACGCAGTTGCACCCCAGCCGGAGTCATGAATCTTCTAGAAGAATATCAGATTGAGGTCGCAGGTAAACACGCTGTTGTGGTAGGACGTAGTATTTTAGTCGGAAAACCCTTGGCCTTGATGTTGTTGGAGAAAAATGCAACGGTAACAATTGCCCATTCTCGTACTCCAGATTTAGGAGCAATGACCCGTCAAGGAGATATTATCATTGCTGCGGTGGGAAAACCCCTATTGATTACTGGGGAAATGGTTAAACCAGGGGCCGTGGCGGTTGATGTGGGAATTAATCGTATAATTAGGCCGGATGGGGCTTCTCAGTTGGTGGGGGATTTTCACTTTGATTCTGTGGCAGAAGTCGCTAACTATATTACTCCTGTCCCTGGGGGGGTTGGCCCGATGACGGTGGCGATGTTATTACAGAATACGGTTTTAAGTTATGGCCAACAAGTTTGAGTTGTGACAGCCTAGAAGGCTGTGTTACGGTTAATCAACATTAATTTTTATTGGCAATGAAACCGTGAATTTTGGTCAGTGGATTGGGTTATCTAGCTTAGTCATTTCCGGTTATATTCTTTGGCAAATTAGACAACTGCTTTTACTTATTTTTACGGCAGTTATTTTTGCGACGGCACTTAATCGACTAATAAAATGGCTACAACGGTTTAAAATTCAACGAAATCTAGGAATTTTTATTGCTATTAGTAGCCTGATTTTATTAACCATTCTTTTCTTTGGTTTAGTGGTTCCTCCCTTTATCGATCAGTTTCAAAATTTACTTGATTTATTACCGAATATTTGGGGAAAATTTAGAGAGACATTAATCTCATTGAGTGAGCAAGAAAGTCGTTTTTTTTGGTTGTCTTCTACCCCATCTTTAACGGATTTAATTAACCAATTACAACCTTTGTCAACGGCAATATTTAAGAATTTTTTCAAATTATTTTCTAATTCTTTTGTGGTGATTTTACAATTAATTTTTGTTTTTATCCTAACCATTATGATGATTATTGATCCCCAAAGATATCGAAAAGCTTTTCTCAAGTTATTTCCGTCTTTTTATCGAAGAAGAGGAGATGAAATTCTAGATATTTCTGAAGTTGCTTTAGGTAACTGGTTGATGGGAATTACAATTAATTGCTTATTTATTGGGACATTAAGTGGTTTAGGGTTATGGATTTTACAAGTTAAATTAGTCTTAGTTCATGCTATATTAGCAGGGTTATTAAATTTTATTCCCAATGTTGGCCCAGCAGCAAGTGTAGTTTTTCCCCTTATGGTAGCATTACTTGATGCTCCTTGGAAAATTTGGGCAATTGTTGTTTGGTATTTTATCATTCAAAACATCGAAAGTTATTGGTTAACCCCAACAGTAATGGCCAAACAAGTTTCCCTTTTACCAGCCGTTACCTTAATGGCACAAATTTTCTTTGCTCAAGCTTTTGGTATCTTGGGATTATTATTAGCTCTCCCTTTAGCAGTTGTGACCAAAACTTGGATAGAAGAAGTTTTATTTAAAGATATTTTAGATCCTTGGAATCCCTTAATTAATATTATTGAATATGATGATAAAATTTAAACAACTATTTAGCTTGACTCCTTTACTTTTTGGGTTACTTTTATCTTTACCTACCAATGCACAAACAGAAACTGTGTTAGAAAAAATTAATCAAACAGGGTTACTTAAAGTAGGTATTCGAGAAGATGCAGTCCCCTTTGGTTATCGAGATATTAATGGAGATTTAAACGGATTATGTCTAGATTTTATCGCGGTTGTTCGAGGGGAATTACAACGTAAATTAAACAAAAAAGTAATCGCTATTAAGTTATATAAATCAACCCTATTTAATCGCTTTGAATTAGTCAGCGATCGCATTGTTGATTTAGAATGTGGTCCTAATACAATTCGTGCTGTTTCTGACTATAATATTCAATTTTCTTCTCCCTTCTTTCGGACAGGGACTCAACTACTTGTCAAGGCGGAAAATGAACAATTAATCAACTCAAATAGTACCTTAGAGAATGTGTTAATTGGAGTCTTAAGAAATACGAGTAATGAACAATTAATTTCTCAAAAATATCCCTCTGCAAATCAGGTAGAATTTCAAGGTGTTACGGGGCGTTTTCGAGGTCTACAAGCCTTACAAGGGGGCAAAATAGAAGCATTTGCTAGTGATGGAATTTTATTAATCGGAGAAGCATTAATCCAAGGATTGGCGATCGGCAAAGACTATGTTTTGCTGCCAAAATACCCCTTAGACTGTGAAAATTATGGCTTAATTTTACCTAAAAATGATCCTGAATGGTTAAATTTTGTGAACTCAGTCATCAAAAATTCTGCTAGTAGAAGCAGTTTTGAACAGTGGTTTGGGGAAATTTTACCGCAAATTAAGGCGATAGAATCTTTTTGTCAGACACAAACCTAATTTTAAACCCTGAAGGGTTTTGCTATATAAACAAAGCCCGCCTTCGCGGGCTTTAATTATTTTGTATCTTCTGATTTTTCTGGCGTTTCTTCAACCTTTTCTGATTGTTCAGCAGTCTCGGCAGAAGTAACGGGAAAAGGTGGGGTTTCTGGTTCTATCTTAACGGTTTCAGTTGCCACTTTCTCCAGTTTAGGTTGATAGCTTTCAATCAATGTTTCTGCTTCATCATCAGCAAGAAATGGTTCAAAATCAGCCACATATTGTTCTAAAGTTTCGGGTTGATTAGTTGTTTTTTCTAGTACAACTTCCGATGAAATCGTAGTTTCTTCAGGAATTTCTACAATAGTTTCTGCTGTAATTACTTCAGTTTCTTCTACAACTTCTGACAAGTCATCATCATCATCATCATCCCAGTTTTTTTCTTCCCTTGTCATTTCTTCGGTTGTTTCGACAACCATTGGGATAGTTTCTTCAATTTCTAATGATTCATCTTCATCTTCATCTTCCCAGTTTTCTGCTTCTGTCTCTTTTTCCTGTTCTGGTAAAGGTTTAGAAACAGGTTGAGACTTAGATTTCCCAAACCCAAACCAAGATTTCAAGGAAAATCCCTGTTTTTTAATTACTGGTTGAGGGGGAACATCGGATGATAGTTCTGCTTCAGTCTCCGTTTCCGTCATAAGGGGTTCGGATAAAGGTTCTGTTTCAGGAGTTTCAGTTTCCTCTATGGTAACAGAGGCTTCTCTGGCCTCAGCGACTTCTAGAACTTCCTCTAAGGTCATTTCCTCAACAACTTCTGAGGTTTCTATTTCAGGGGTTTCTTGGGGTTGAGAAATTACTTCACCTTGAGGAATTTCAGGTTCCTCTGTTTCTTCTATAACTGGGGTAGGTGTTTCAACCACTGGAGGGGTTATAGGTTGGGGTTGGGTTTTTTTCCCCAGACGGTTTTGTACCCAAGTTAGCAAAGAAAATCCGCTAAGATCCGTTTGTTCATCAGGATGGGCGATCGCCCGTCGTAAGCGAACCGTTTGCCAACCAAAGGATAACATTAAGGTGACAGCAGCCGCTTGGCCTAACAAAACTCCTCCTGTCATTCTTCCTGCACATACCCATAAAATGAGGGCGTAGAATAAACCGACACCACTCCAGAGAAAGTCATCTTTTCGATGCAGTTCCGGTAAGAAAAATGCCGATAAATAAAGACTTAAGCTTGCAAGGGCAATAGCGATCGCTAGGATGTATGCCAACATCTGTGGGTTACTCCTTTGGTGGTTTCTTTTTCTTATTGTGAGGCATATTGCCCGTTATTGCTGATCAATTCTCCCAAAGAATTTTACAAAAGTAAGTTAGATTAATCAACAAAATCCTGTTTTGCTTAGCGATATCAATTTTCGCAGCACAACTCCTCTCTCTCCCGTTTCGGGGTAAACCCTATGAGTCAGTCTCCAACGCCTCAAAACTCCCTTTCTCAGCGTCTTAACCATCTTCTGAGACTGCTGAGACAACCCAAGACTATCGCTGTGGGAACTACGTCTTTTGCTTTAATTCTCCTTGGTTATGGGGGGTTACGTTTATTTTTGCGGGAATATTTACCTCCTTGGTTAGAAGAACAAGTTAGTCAAGTGATTAATCGTCCGGTGGAAATTGGGGAGTTAAATGGGTTTTCTTTGACCAGTTTACAGCTAGAAGGGGCTTCGATTCCAGCGACTTCTGAACATAAAAATCAATTAATAGCAAAAACTGTCATTATTAAGTTTAATCCCCTCGCTGTTTTATTTGAGGGAACTTTACCAATTACAATTTCTCCTGAAGATGTTCAGGTTGAAATTCGTCAAAAGTCTCAAGATGAGTGGTTAACGTTAAATATAAGTGATGAACTAATTCCTGTTGATTTAGATTTAACTTTTGATGTCAAAAATACTGATATTGCTTTATTTCCTCAGAATGCTAAGAATCCGGTTAAAATGAAATTGAAGGGTAAGGCAACTTATCAAGAAAAGGGAGAAAAACAATGGAAATATGCCATTAATCTTGGCTTTTTTGATAGGGACGAAATTACTCTTAAGGGGAGAACATTAATCACTACAATGCAAAGTGAAATTGAGTTAACCTTGAATAAGTTAGCTTTACCAGCAGTGATGTCTCTATTGCCTAATTTTCCGGTGGAAGTTGTGGGAGGTAATTTACAAGCAAATCTTAATCTTAATGTACCATCTATTGAAAATTTGAGGGAAACTCAAGGTAAGGGAAATCTAGCTTTAGGAGAGTTTAAAGGACAAGTTAAACCCTTAAAAGAACCGATTCGAGCTTTGGCTAATATTTCCTTTGATAAGGATAAGATTTTAATTGATAAAGCTCAAATTAGTTTAGGGAAAATCATCACAACTATCCAAGGTTATTATGATTGGAAGACGGGAAGTAATATTAATATTGCTGTTCGGAATTTAAGTGTTAGTAACATTCGTCAGGTTTTTCCGTTTTCTTTTCCTTTTAAGCTTAAGGGAGAGTTTGAGTCCAATCTTAATCTTTCGGGACTGTTTCAAAATCCGTTATTAAAGGGAGAAATTGTTAATACTAAAATCATTGAAGTTGCTCAAACCCCAATTAAAAAGATTGTGGCTGAGTTTCAAGTAAGTTTGGATAATTTTTTATTACAAAATGTACAAATTGAAACCCAAGGAGGAGGAGAAATTAAAGCGCAAGGAAAACTAAAACAAAATCTAACTAAATTAATCAAAGAAAAGAAAAAAAATGATTTTAAAACCTTACCTTTTGAGTTGAGTTTTCAAACAAAATTACCGAGTAAAACCCTGATTAATGCTTATTACAAGTTACCTAATCAATTAAATTTAGATTTGTTGAAAGCACAAGGAACAGTTAAAGGGACTCTCGACAATCTTAATGGTTTGATTAAATGGCAAACTTCGGGAAACTTAAAACAATTAAATACTGAAGTTGTTGGTCAAGGCAATATTTTAATTAAACAAGATAATTTGCTTTTAAATGATACAGTAATTAAGACAAAAAAAGGAACAATTAATGTCACGGGAAGGGGGAATGTAAAAAATACACAATGGCAAGTTTCTTTGTTGACAGAGAAATTAGACTTAAATTCCTTTGCTGCTGTTTTCTGTCAAAATCAACTTTTTAAATGTCCTCAAAATATTATCTTAAATAACGGAAATATTCGCTTAGCGGGTAACTTTAAGCAACCTATCCTACAATCTCTTAAAATAGATTCTAATCTCTTATTATCGATTGATCAGGGTAAAATTGGGATTAATAGTCAAATCCAACAAGGCAATTTTATCACATCATTAACAACCTTACAATTGCCCATCAATTCATTTTTACCTCAGTTAACACTTCCTGTGAGTTTGAATAATGCTCAAATCAATTTATTGGGTGACTTAACAACAATTTGGCAAAATTCAACCCTTAACTTAAATGCACTTAAAGGTAATGGTAATCTTGCCTTAACTATAGGAAATAGTCGCATTATTGCCAGGGGGAATTTACAGGGAGAGTCCTTAACAGGGGTTGCTAATATTAATGATTTATCGGTTAATCAGGTGTTTTCTCAGCTTCCTATTCCCGTTAATATTGTTCAGAGTGAAATTGACTTAAAAACAAATCTGCGATCGCTTTTATTTTCGGGAACAAAACCCAACTTTAATACAGTACAAATCAGAGCAAATACTGAGCTATTAATTGCCAATCAAACTATAACAGCTAACAGTCAATTAAATCAAGGAACTATCAACGTTAATGTTGCAAAGATACCCTCATCACCAACTCCATTTGTTCTCAAAGGATATCCTCTCATTAAAGTCAACAAAGTTCAAGGTAATTTAACCGCTAATTTATCATCTTTGCTTTCCTTTGATCTTAGCAGTCTTGCGGGTTCTACAGAAGCAGAATTAGAAATTGCCCAAGGAAAAGTTACATTATCTAGTCAGTTAAAGAATAACCAAATCCAATCTAATATTAACACAAATAACATTAATTTATCACAAATAAATCCTGAATTATTCTCATCATTAACATCTCAAACACTTAATGGAAAAATCAAGACTTCTATTGCTTTAGATTCCATCTTAGTCGCGGAAACCTTACTTCCCATTAAAATACAAAATATTTCCCTTCAGTTAGGAGAAGAAACCTTAGAAGCAGATGGTTCTTTTCTGATCTCCAATTTATTAACAAATCCCGATGTTAAAAATCTCTTAATTAATGTAGATACTAAATTGAATTTAGCCAGCTTACCCTTGAATCAAATTATCGCAAAAATACCAATAAAGCGACATTTTTTACCCGAAACCTTACAATTAACAGGAGTCGGAGAATTTAAGGGAAAATTAGCGGGTAATAATTTATTAACGGCTCCTTTTTCTTCAGGCAATTTACAATTAAATGGGGATCTAAAATTATCAGAATTGAGTTTTAATAAGTTAATTTTTGAACCTATTTTACAAGGAAAAGTACAAGTAGACTTATCTGAAAAAATATCAATTAACTTACAGGGAAAACAAGACATTATAAGTGCTTTGGTTAAACCTTGCTTACAGGAAAAATGTCTTTTTCCTTATTCAATTCAATCTTTTGAAATTCGTCAAGATTATAATAATAAATCTCCCATTATTGCCCAAGGAAGTAGTCAAGATAATAACCTAATTGCCAGAATAGAAAATTTACCAATAGAACGCTTAAGAATCATGCCTTTAGGGGATTATGGTTTGCCCAATTATTTAGGAGGAACCCTCAATTTTGATTTGACTTTTAATCCTTCAAAGTCAAAAGCGATAGGAAAACTAACAATTATTGATCCTCGATTTGGTAAAATAGTAGGCGGTAAATTGCAAGCAAATGTCATCTATCAAGACCAACAATTTATCTTAGAAGAAACCACTCTCAACATTGGCGAAAGCAGCTATAATATTGCGGGCAGTTTTGATGTTAAATCAAGAGAAATAAGAGGAAATGCTAACATAAATAATGGTTATATTCAAGATATTTTAACCGCCTTACAAATTTCCAACTGGGATAGTTTACTAAGGTTATTACAACTCAAAAAACCTGACTTTACGACAGCAGAGAAAATTAGCCCAAACCCATTAGGAGATGCAGAGTCTCCCCTTGATCAACAACTCAATCAATTCTGGAATAATGATCGTAAAGTTCGACAAGTTTTTACGGAAACTCAAGCAGGAGACTTACCCAGAGAATTAGATTTTCGAGGCAAATATCAAGCTCAACTTAATTTAAGTGGAACCCTTCAAGATCCTAAAATTTCTTTAGAATTTCAAGGAGATAAATGGCAATGGACTCCTCAATCTTCTACCGCTTCAATTGTCAGATCCTTGGGATTAGTGATGGAAAGTTCTCAAGTAATTCCCATTGAAAAATTGGCGATTCAAGGAGAGTTAAGTGATGGACTAATTAAATTAAATCCTAGTATTAAATTTGGACAAGCTTTAGTTAATGCAACCCTTAATTTAGCTTATGAAAATACTAAATTTTCTTTAGATTCCTCCGAATTTAAGATACAAAATTTAACCTTAGATCTGGTGCGTAACTTGATTGTTATCCCCAGTGATGCCAATGGAATTATTAATCTTGAAGGAACGATAAATGGAACTTTAGCTAAACCAAACATTGATGGACAGTTTGCATTTAATGATGGTGCAATTAATGCTAGATTACTTAATCAAAATTTAAGCGGTAAATTTAATTACAGTGATGATAAACTTAGGGTGAATACAACCTATCCAGATTTTATAAAAATTACAGCTAATATACCTTTTCCAATTCTAGGAAATCGTAATAATGACTTTGATATTAAAGCAAATTTAGGCAACCAAGCTTTTGCGTTATTGCAACCTCTCACCCTGGATCAAATTATTTGGGTAGAGGGAAATGGCGGTATTAATGCTGATATCAATGGTAAACTTTATGTTAATAATCAAATCAAGCTATCTTTAGATCCTGATAGTAAAATTGATATTAACTTAAATCAAGCAAAATTTACTAATAATCTTTTACCCACAGTCGTCACACTTAATGGACAAATTAAACTAAAAAATGGCAATATTAATGTAGAAGATTTAACTGCAAACTTTGCCAAAACTCATATAAATGCAAGAGGAATTTTCCCTTTATTTCCCCCTAATCCTAATAATCCAATTATCAACCCTCTGACCATTAATATTGCTCAAAATGAGATTAATCAATCGGGAATTTATCAAGGATTAATTAATGGAGAAATCTTAATCACAGGAGCATTAATTAGCCCAATTATTGGAGGAGAAGTAATATTTAGTGAAGGAAAATTAATGGTTCCTGAAATAAATATAAAACCAGAAAATAAGTCCGAAATTTTTGTTAACTGGTTAGGAACATTAGCTTCAGAAAATAACTTAGTTATTCCCCCTCAATTAAATAATTTTAAGATATCTCTTGAAGAAATCGCAGTTCAACGAACCAGCAAAAGACCAAATATCTTTAGCGAAACCCCTAATGTCTTTCTTAATTTGAGTGGTGATATCGCTTTAAACGGTCAAATAAATAGCTTATCAATTACTGAATTACTATCTCTTGAACCATCAGGACAAATTAGGATTAATGGTGGTCAAGTTAATATTCCAATTACCCGTGTATTTGTCAGTCGTCAACATGAAAATACCTTGACATTTTTACCCAACCAAGGGTTATTAAATCCCAATATTGACTTAGAATTAAAATTTTATCTTTTCCTCGTGGGATTACAATCAATTAAAGATAATGAAATTACCGATGATATTGTGCAAAGTGGTCGATCAAAATCAGCAGAAGTTACCTTGAAAATTCGAGGAAGTGCTAGTGAAGTATTGCCTAATTTGGGTCAACAATTAGAACAAGTTTGTCAACTAAGATCTGCCAATAGTCCCCCAATTCCTGCATCTTCCGAGATTTCTCCTGAGAAGTTACGCCAACTAGCAAGATGTATTGAAGTTAATAATTTAGGAACCAATTCTATTCAAGATTTACTGCGTTCTCCTATTGTTTCATTTTCAAGTAATCCTCCTCTTAGTAATAGTGAACTTTTAACATTATTTGGGACACAAAAATCTGATATTGCGGAGCAATTACAAAGGCAAAATTCTACCCAATTACTTGAAGCAGGTGTCCTACAATCTGCTGTGGTTGTCTTACCCTTTTTACAAGATTGGGTCTTTGAATCTAATGAAGCAACGAGTGAATTTGGCCAAAAATTAGGCTTAACCAATTTACGTTTATATCCTGTGTTAGAAACGGTTTATGAACTGCCACAAAGTTCTCTAATTCGATTTTCTTATGACTATGGGTTGAATGAAGCTACAATTCGTTATGAAACAAATTTTTAAGGAAAGTAATAGCAAATTGATTCTATTAGGATTAAATATAGAACAGATTGCCGAAGCTTTGGAATTAGATAGGGAGCAAGTCAGAAAAGCAACCCAATCTAATTCTTAATACATTTATTTCTCTTAAAATTTTGCTAATTCATTGGCTTTTTTAGCCAAATTAACATCTTTATTAGTAATCCCTCCTGCATCATGAGTCGTTAAATCCATGGTGACACGATTATAAACATTAAACCATTCAGGATGATGGCCCATTGATTCAGCAACTAAAGCAACACTAGACATAAAACCAAAAGCTTCAACAAAGGACTTGAATTGAAACTGACGATGTAATTTACCCTCTTTTTCAGTCCAACCATCTAATTGTTTTAACGCGGTTTTTAATTCTTCAGACGATAATATTTTAAGATCGCTCATAGCTATTTCATGATTGACAATAGGAGATAGAGAAGCCTGAGAATTCAAGGGGAAAGTGCTACTAGCAATAAATAGAAACATTGCCATACATAAAAGCAAGATCACTCTAATTCCTTTCATACCTCATTCCTAACTTCTTATCATTCTTAGCTTAACAAAAATCAATTTCCGGAAAATTCACCCAGTTGGATGAGTCAATAAGGGGGAAGTATCAAACAGAAGATATCCCTTACACTAACTCCATCACCATAATACGGTACTATCATGGCTCTTACCCTAACCCAATGGCTGCATCCCCATTTTACCCGTAGTAAAGAACTTCAGATTACTCAATACAATCAAACTGAAGAAAACAACATTAAACATTCTATTAATAATAAGAACAAAGAAACTCCATCTTTAAGTTATTTAGATGATTATATTCATCAATTGTTTTAACCAATGACAGATAAACCTTCTACAATGACAGAAGGGGTGTAACAAGACTCTGTCCAACGGCAATCATTCCCTAGCGCAATGACTTCTTTCAGGGCAGTATAAACATTACCCGTTACCATTGTATCCTTAATTCTGCCCATAATTTTTCCCTGACTGACTCCATAACCTAAGTCAATATTAATCGAAAACTCCCCAGAAAGCTCTGCCCCTCCCCCTAACATTTGATCGACAATAATACCTCGATCTAATTGTTTAATTAACTCCTTAAAGTTATCGGTTCCAGGTTCAACAATTAAATTGACCAAACTAGGGGTAGGATAACGGCCTAAACTGGGACGAAACCCATTTCCTGTACTTTCTTTACCTAAAGCGTGTCCAATGGTGCGATCGCTGTAAAATTGTTCTAATTTTCCCTGAGTAATGAGGGCTAAATGTTGGGTAATGGTTCCTTCATCATCAAAAGGACAAGTGTAGGGTTCTCGATTTGGTTGTTGCGTAATGGTTAATTTTTCCGAGATTACCTTTTCCCCCAATTTATCACTCCAAGGAGAAGATTTTTCTAAGACAACTTTGCCATTGATTGCATCAGCAACCGTTCCCCATAACATAGCCGCAGCATTGGGAGTAAATAACACAGGAATACGGCCGGTCGGCGGTGACACATTGTTTTTCGCCCATTCTAACCGTTGTAAAATCTCTTTAACAACCCCATCAGTATTAATGTGATTGCGGGTTTGTTCTCCTTCATAAATGCCTAAAAAATCTTCTCCTCTGACCCATTCTAATCCCAGATAATAATTGATGGAAGTTTCACTATATTCGCAATGAAGCCCTTGAGAATTGATTAAACAAGTGACATCTTCTTCGCAAGAAAATTCACCGCTACAAATCGCTTCTGGGTAAGCTTCTCGTAATTGGGAAATCGCATTTTTTCCCGCTTCAACTAAAGTATTAACCGGAACAACTTGCCCAACATTCGGCTGAATATCAGTGCGCGGATCAGTTAATTCGATAGTTTCAGCACTGTTTAACTCAGATAAAGCGATCGCCTTTTCTACTAATTTTTGACTCTCCACTTCTCCATAAGCAACCGCTAACCCTGGACATCCTTCTTTCCAGAGACGTAAGGCCGTTCCTTCTGACTGAGAACTTTCTAATTGCTTGAGACGGTTGGCTTCAAAAAATACCGGATGAGAGAGGGAACGGGAATGATAAACTTCTGCCTGAGAAGCCCCCATTTTTAAAGCTAAATCAATCAATTCTTGTGCTTGTGTGGTCATATATCTAGTCGGTTTTGGCTCAACTGTCGGTTGGGTTGAACGAGAGTGAAACCCAACAAAACCCCTTGCTGTGTTGGGTTTGGTTTCCTTGGACTATCCCTCAGGACACTGCCTCAACCCAACCTACTACATTTTAGGGTTTATAAGCATTAACAACCCGTTGAACATAGGTTTTAGACGGATCACGATCGCAACCTTGATATTTTCCGGTCATCCACCAACAAGCGACTCCTTGCACAGACTTCATCTCGTTTTTCGTCGTCTGATATTGGCTATTTAATTCCCGTTTCACAATACAACTAACGGTCTTTTCCGCCGCTTTAGTATCCTTTTCAAACTGTTCGGGGGTCATTTCTTTCCCCACACATTGCTTTGTCCAACTAGGGATAATATTCGGTAGAACCTGCCAAGCACTATACATTCCATCATTGGCACGGTTAGGGGGTGCAGCTTGTTTCATGGCCTTGACCAAGGCATTGACTTGATTATCCTTGATTTGAGCCAGACTGGGTAAAGGAATTAAGCCAACGGTAGTGACTAAAGTGGTGATCAACAGAGTTTGAACGATTTTCATCCTTATATCCCAAACATTTCCATAAGTTTTTCTACTTTACAACTTCTCCCAAAATTTGGCACATTATTTTATTACCGATTGATAACGTGGTGTGAGATCCTAGAAATGGTTAATAGAATCCCCAGCAAAATCTAATTCAAAAGAACGTTTGTACTAAAAATAACGATAAATATGACATAATATTAATAAACTTAATCCTGAAAAACTATGCCACGAAAACGTTTAATTATTGAGATGGGAATGGGAATTGATCAACATGGTCAAGATCCTACTGTAGCAGCAGCGCGAGCCGTTCGCAATGCGATCGCACACAATGCGTTACCTGGAGTCTGGGAAGTGGCCGGTTTGAGTCATCCGAATGAGATGATTGTCGAGGTACAAGTGGCAGTTCCTTACCCTAAAAATGTCCGTCAAGATGAAGTTTTAGCCGTATTACCTTTTGGTCAAAAAAGTATTACGATAAAAGAGGGTGGCATGATAGTTCAAGGACGAGCTATCCCTGAATTAAATGATAAGAATGATGACATGATTATTGCCAATGCTGCGGTAACTGTGCTTATAGAAACACCCTAAATAATTATTGTAGGGTGGGTTAGGTGGAGATAACTGAAGAAACCAACCAACTAACTAATTAAATGTCCACCGTAACCCACCAAAATGTTTTTTATAGTTAAATTGTGAATAATTTATCTACTTCAAAATCAACGGATTGGTTAGCTTTAGTTATTGGTAATTCTCGTTTACATTGGGGATACTTTAAACAAAATAAATTACAATCTATTTGGGATAATGAGCATTTATCTAAACCCTTAATCACTCAAATCTTACCCCAAAATTTATTACTTCCTAACATCCCCAATAATTTACCCTTATATATCGCTTCTGTGGTTCCTTTTCAAACTAAATTATGGCAAACTTATCCTGAAACTCAAATCATTACTTTAGATAAAATTCCTCTTAACAATCTATATTCAACCATGGGAATTGATCGCGCTTTAGCATTGTTAGGTGCAGGACAAATCTATGGTTTTCCTTGTTTAGTTATAGATGCAGGAACCGCATTAACCTTAACAGGAGTTGATAGGGATCGCGCTTTAATGGGAGGAGCAATTTTACCAGGATTAAAATTACAATTTCAGTCATTAGCAACCAAAACTGCAGCGTTACCTAATGTTAGTTTATCTGAAACTTTACCCCTTCGTTGGTCAATCAATACTCCCGATGCCATTACCAGTGGAATTTTGTATACTATATTGGGGGGGATTAGAACATTTATTGATGATTGGTTAAATAATTATCCTAACAGTCCAATAATTCTAACAGGGGGAGATTCTCAACTATTATTAAACTATTTTAAACAAAAATACCCTGATATATCAGAAAATCTTAAGCAAGATAAAGATATAATTTTTTGGGGTATATTTTTTAGTTCTTACTGAGGTCAAACGATGCAAGTTGTAACCAGAAAATTTACTGTTAAAGAGTATCACAAAATGGCGAAAGTTGGCATTTTAACGCCAGAGGATAGGGTGGAATTAGTTCAAGGAGAAATTATTACCATGTCCCCAATTGGTTTAAAAAACGCTGCTTGTGTCAATCGTTTTAATCAATAATCAGCAAAAAGACATTAAGAGAATTTCTCCCTTAGCTTTTGCAGAAATTAGTCTAACGAGTCATGATATTTTGGGTTAATTCTATCAGGACAAGTAAAGGTCATCAGTTGTTTTGTCCTAGGATGAATAAAAGCAAGCTGATAAGCGTGAAGATAATAACCACAATCTCCAGGAACCGCTAATTTATCATTATCATTTATTTTAGGAATTCCCCCAATTGTATATAAAGGATCACCCAATAAAGGATAACCCATTGTTGCTAAATGAATTCTAATTTGATGGGGACGACCCGTTAATATTGTAACTTCTAAAAGAGTATTTTGATCCCTACGTTTTAGAACTTGACATTCACTATAAGCAAACTTTCCATCAGGAGTAGCAGCGTAAAGATAACCTAAGCTTGGATAGGGAATTTTACCAATAGGATGATCGATGATAAAATGATCAGGTAACTCGCTTTTTCCGATTAAAGTTCGGTAAACTTTACGAATTTGACGATCTCGCATTTGTTGCGTTAAATTAGAGCGAGCAAGAGGCGATCGCGCTATCAACATCAACCCTGATGTTCCCCTTCCTAAGCGATGAATCGGAACAGGTTTATCTTGAGGATATTGTTGTTGTAATTGCCATAATAAAGTATGTTCTAAAAATCCGCCTCCTGGTAACACAGGAAGTCCTGATGGTTTAGCAATAATGAGTAAATCTTGCTCCTCAGACAAGACTTCAAAAGATAAGGGAACATCAGGTTCTTTCCAAGGAGGACGATGATAGGTTAAATTCTGTCCAGTTTGTAAACAAGTATGAGGGTTAACAGGTTGATTATTCAGTAAAATTTGCTCAGATAAAATGCGTTTTAACCACTCCTCAGAACCCGAATGATGATAACGTTCTGTATAATATTCTAAGACAGTCAACCCTGCATCAATGGGGCGTACTTTATCTCGATAAATCCAACCTTGATTCATGAATTTTACTCTATCAGAGTCTAGCTATTTTATCTAAAAATATAGCCAAAATTTTTGCTCTTTTTCAGGTTATAGCGTTTCTTGGACTCATGAGGTACACCCTAGTTTATTCCCTGTTGCCTGTTGCCTGTTGCCTAAAACCAGAGAACTCTGTACCTCACAAGTATGAGACTTGCTATATATGATACAATGGGAGGAAGACTGTAGTTATATAGGAGCAAAAGAGAAATTTGAGACGAGCAAAAACAAGAAATAAGCCCGTTAAACCTTTTGAACAATCTGATCAATACCGAGTTAATCATAGAATTAAAGCGCAAGAAGTTAGAGTAATTAGTGAAGACGGACAACAACTCGGCATTCAATCCCTACAAGAAGCCCTTAGTTTAGCAGAACAAGCAGAATTAGACTTAGTAGAAGTTTCCCCGAATGCGTCTCCTGCTGTGTGTAAGATAATTGATTATGGCAAGTTTAAGTATCAATTACAGAAAAAAGAAGCCCAAGCGAAGAAAAACCGCACAGAAACCTCCGTTAAAGAATTGCAACTGAGATATTGCATAGATACAGGGGATTTAGATACCAAACTAAATCAGGCCCGCAAGTTTCTTAAGGATGGTTGTAAAGTCAAATTTTCCATGAGATTTCGAGGTCGGGAAAGGGCATTTATTCAACTTGGCCGCGAAAAATTGGAACAGATTGTCGAAAGACTGAGAGATGTGGCCAATTTAGAAGGAAATAGTAGTTACAGTGGTAATCAGCTACATATTTTCTTAGAACCCAACTAACAAACGGCCAGTAGAGACGTTTCATGAAACGTCTCTACAAGATAGCTGATTAGTAGCATTCTTTTTCCGATTGGGTTTAGTATGGTGCTACCCACCTTAACAATTTTGCCTTAATTCCCCAATTGTCTAACTATTTTTTAAGAATCACTCAGAACTTAACCTTGGCTAAGTTTATGCAGCTTCTAACCAATCAAAAATTTTTTCTAATTGACCTAAGTTAATTAGCCCATATTTCCATAGTTGCATCGGTAACTGGGAGGGAATGGCTTGGGTGTTACGTAAAGCAAGATGAACTTGTTCTGCGGGGATATCTAACTCGTCTTGCAAGAACATTACCAATTTTTCTAACATAATTCAACGTCTCCTAATATTTTCATCAATACGAACAGGGATCACGACGGAATCAGATTGTTGCTGAGACTGAATGCCTTTAACGGCCATCACAACTGCGGTAAAGGCGATGAGTTCGATGATGAGGTTACTCATAATTGGTTTCCCTGTGTAAACTTATATTAACTATTCTAATGTTTTTGTAAAAAAAAGGCAAGGACTCTTGCCATAATTAACGATCTCATGTTAAAACCTGGTTTACATCTAAGCTGGCACTTCTACCGTTTCCTTCCCTGCCAACTCAAAGGCTTGATGCACAGCTTTTAAGGCTTTGATCCCTTCTTCCTTGGGAACCACACAGCTAATTTTGATCTCTGAGGTGGCAATCATTTTAATGTTAATTTTTTGACTCGCTAAGGCATCAAAAAACTTAGCAGCGATCCCAGGTTGTCCCACCATTCCGGCCCCGACAATACTTACCTTAGCAATATCTTCATCAACCAGCACCTCATCAAAGCCATCAGAGAGACTATTTAAGGCCAAACAAGCCCCTTTTACATCCCCTTGGGCAACGGTAAAGGCAATGTCACGGGTGGGCATTCCTGCCACAATACGACAGCGTTGGGATTGAATAATAGTATCCACACTAATATTATGCTCTGCCAATACCCCAAAAATGCTGGCTGCCATGCCTGGGCGATCTTTCACATGACGGATGGCAATTTGGGCCTGCTTCATATCTAAGGCCACACCCCGAACCGGGGGAGACATAGCAACGGTTTTCGCTGTCACAGGGACAGGAGACAGATCCACATCAAAAGCGTTACAGAGGGCTTCAATCGCGCGATCACCGTCTTCTTGGTCGATGACACAACTGACTTTTACTTCCGAGGTAGCAATCATTTCAATATTAATATTAGCTTCTGCTAAAGTTTTAAACATTTTAGCTGCAATACCCGGCCGGCCAATCATTCCCGCCCCTGCGATCGCAATTTTGGCCACCCCTTTTTCTACGATCACCTCTGCTTCTTGGGGGTTGGCCGGGTAACTCCGTAGGGCCGGGGCGATCGCTTCGGCCACTGCTTCTGCTTTGGTTAACACATTTTTCACCACCGTAAAGGCGATATCATTACTATTGCCTTCGTGGATTGATTGAATAATCAGGTCTACATCTACTTTTTGATGGGCAATTTCCCCAAAGAGACGGGCCGCAATTCCAGGGTGATCGGGAACTCGTAATAAGGCAACTTTTGCCTGATCTCTGTCAAATTCTACCCCATCGACCGCTTTGGTAATTTCTAACCCTTCTAAGGATCTCGGTTTAGGAATGGGGGAAACCACAAGGGTTCCAGGTTGATCACTCCAACTGGATCGCACGACTAAGGAAACCCCATAATTTCGGGCAATTTCCACGGCCCTTGGATGCAATACTTTGGCCCCTAAACTTGCCAATTCTAGCATCTCATCACAGGTAATTTCTGCCATTAATTGAGCATCAGAGACGAGACGGGGGTCAGTGGTTAAAATACCAGGCACATCGGTGTAAATTTCGCAAAAATCGGCTTTTAAGGCGGCCGCGAGGGCAACGGCTGAGGTATCGGAACCCCCACGGCCCAGGGTCGTAATTTCTAAGTCATCGATGTTACTTATTCCTTGAAACCCCGCCACCACAACCACTTCTGAACGGTTAAGATGACGTTGAATGCGATCGGGTTTAATGGAGAGAATGCGGGCCCGACTATGTTCTGCTTCTGTGACAATGCCTACTTGGGCCCCCGTTAAGGAGATGGCCGGTTGTCCTATTTGTTGCAGGGCCATGGTCATTAGGGCAATGGATACCTGTTCTCCTGTGGAGAGTAACATATCCATCTCTCGTCGGGAGGGGTTTTCGGTAATTGCCTTGGCTAAACTGACTAAAGTATCGGTGGTTTTTCCCATCGCTGACACAACGACAACGACACTGTTACCGTTTTGGACTGTTTTATGAATGCGTTGGGCCACAGTTTGGATACGTTCCACTGAACCGACTGAGGTTCCCCCATACTTTTGAACGATTAGAGCCATAGGTGAAATAGAAGCAGAGATATCAATCATCTAACTTAGCAAAATTACTTAGGAATGTAGGCGCATTTGTTACATTTTTCTATATAAATTGGCTTTATCAACTATTCAGTAAAGTTTCACCTCTTTTACTGGTAATAATAATCTGGCGATCGCGTCCAAATAAAACTGAGCCAATGTTAACGTCAAAATCAACGTATTTATGGATATATTCCTGTGTCCGTTTATCAATAGTTTCCGCAAGAGATTCATAAATTTTTTCAGTCCAATTAGTTCCCATCTCTTGATCTAATTTTCTCAATTTTTGTAACCCATTTTCGGTGGTTTCGCAGGTAAAAAGTTGTTGTAGAATTGGGGTTGATAATCCTATTTTAGCCCCATGAGCGACTAATATTTCTCGTCTTCCATCGGCTAGATGATGATGAGTATGAAAGATTCCTCCTGCTAATTTAATTAATTTTCCGTGATAGCCAAAGAGTAGAATAGACTGGACTTTTTCTAGTCCTGCTGTGACTAATAATGGCCCTAACCAATTAGCTGTTTTAATTAATTGTTGAGGGTTAATACCCGATTTTTGGGCTAAGTCTAAGCCATTTTCTCCTAAACAAAAAACTACGGTGTCAAATTGTTTAGCTTTCTCTTTTAATTGTTGTTGATAAAGTTCTAATTGACTGGGTGCGCTTAAGGGTTGAGATATGCCACTTGTCCCTAATAAGGATAATCCCTCGACTACCCCAAATGCTTCATTAGAAGTTCGTTTTGCTAGTTTGCGTCCTTCCGGTAAAATAATAGTAATAATAATAGTTTCTTCAAGTTTAAGATGTTGTTTTAAATTATGATGTAATAGTTTTTTGGCATAAGAATAAATAGCATCTTTTTGATTATTATTAATTTGTTTACCAATTCCTTCACCCCCTTTGATGATAATTTGCTCATCAGTTTGACTATTTTTAACTATTTCAACTATGGCCCAAATCGGGGTATTTCTCGTTAAATCTAAGTTATCTCCTGGATCACTAATGGTAATTCCCAATGCAATATTTTCCTGGATTTTAGCTACTTGTTGAATAGGAATATTTACCGTTGCCGATGGTTCAATTAAATCGAGAGAAACTGTCTGATTAATCTCAATGTTATGGAGGCAATCTAAAGCAGCAATCCCAGCAGCACAAGCAAAGACAGGTAAAGTATAACCTGATCTGGGTTCAGCATTATTCATCATGATTAAGATTTATTTGTCTTTGTTTTTCTCTTTGTTTCGCTAACTTTTCAGGGGTTAAGTTTGCAAAGCAATGGGGACAGGATACCCCTTCTTCATATTGCAATGATAATTTATCTTCCTCGGAAATTGGATGACCACAGCCAAGACACATTTCATAACTTCCTCCCTCTAATTGATGTTTAATGGCTACCCTTTCATCAAAAACAAAACATTCTCCCTCCCATAAACTCTCTTCTGGGGGAACTTCTTCTAAATATTTCAAAATTCCTCCCTTCAGATGATATACTTCTGAAAATCCTGCTTTTAATAAAAATGAAGTCGCTTTTTCACAACGAATTCCACCCGTACAAAACATAGCAATTTTTTTGTGTTTTTGGGGATCTAAATTTTGTCGTACATAATCAGGAAACTCTCGAAAAGAATGGGTTTTAGGATTAATTGCACCCTGAAAACTGCCAATATCTACCTCATAAGTATTACGAGTATCAATGACCATAGTTTCATCATCACTAATTAACTGATTCCACTCTTTGGCATTAACATAAGTTCCTACCTGTTGACTGGGATCAATTTCTGGCATTCCCAAGGTAACAATTTCCTTTTTTAAACGCACTTTTATCCGTTCAAAAGGAAGCTGTTGAGCAGAAGAATATTTAACCTCTAAGTCAGCGAAACGGACATCATTGCACAAATAGTTAATAACTGCTTCAATATCATCAGAAGTTCCGGCGATCGTCCCGTTAATGCCCTCTTGGGATAACAAGATTGTGCCTTTTATTTGGTGATTTTGGCAATAGGCTAGTAAAGAAGCCTGTTTTTGGGCAAAGTCCGCTAAGGGGACGAACTTGTAAAAAGTGGCGACAGTATAGGGCATAGGAAAATTTTCAGAAAAATTCTTGCTTATTTCAGATGACTCTGTGTATAATGGTAAGAGTGAGTAAATTTCTGGGGGTTTAGCTCAGTTGGTAGAGCGCCTGCTTTGCAAGCAGGATGTCAGCGGTTCAAGTCCGCTAACCTCCATAACTAATCGTAATTTGTATCGGCAAAAAAAGGTATGAGGCGCACAAAATCATCTAGAGACGCGCCCCCCCTTATACCCTAACCCTAACTTATTCCTCGTCGTTTTCTTCCTCTTCATCTTTAGGATAGACAAAGCTGTTAGAACGTTCTGTCATGACAGACTTACCCAAGGATAGGGCTTTTTTAGCTTCTAAAGCTGCGGTGCGCTTCCAATGCGCTTTACGTTGATCGCGTTTGGTACTAGAAGTTTTCTTCTTAGGAACTGCCATCGGACTGATGCTCGAATATAGACAACCTTTCTATTGTAAGTCTTCTCACTAAATTTTGGTGAAGGAAAATTCCCTAAATAACATAAGAAAAAAATGGGAACGGTATCTATCCATCAACAGTCTGCTGAATAGAGAACATCCCCGAACCGACAATACAATAGCGTCAAATCATCAACAATGGCGTTGGGATATAAGAGGAGAAAACAGCCATTATGGAAAATTTTCGCGCTATCACGATGGGAATTGAAGAATATTTCCATTGGCAACCCCTAAAAGGCCCAGAGAATAACGCACAAGCTCTCTATTGCTATTTTTTCCAAGAAGCGAAACTCCCCTCCCGTCAATTACTCTTATTAACGGATACTTCCCCCTCTCCAGGAAAACGCTCAACCTATCCCAACCGAGAAAATATACTGGAATGGCTTAATGATAGTCCCCTAAAAGTTAAACATTGTTGGTTCTTTTTTCAAGGATATGGGGTTAATTATCAAGGAGAAGACTATTTATTGCCTATTGATAGTAACCCCCAAACCATCCCCCAAACAGGGATTAAAATGCGATCGCTGTTTGAAAAATTAAACGCCAGTAGTGAACAATTATTAGTGATCTTAGATCTACAAAATCCGTTTAAAGATGGCAAGTTAGGACAAATAACCCTAGAATTAGCCCAACAAAAGGGCATTTCTTTGATTTTTTCCTGTCGTTCCCCTGTCTATCAAACCATCAGTGCAGAAAAAGGCATCTTTATGACGGCTTTAATTGAAGCCTTGCGTTACTATGGTCATCATCTCACCCTGACTAAGTTAGATGCTTATCTACAAGAACGCTTAAACCCTATTCATCGGGCTAATTTTCCGACTATTGCACTCCCCATCATTATTAGCCCCAGTTTAACCGCCAGTCGTCAACCTTTGTTACCCCAACCCCAACCCCAAGAAAAAACTGATTATCAAGCCTTAACCGTTACTTTACAACAAAATTTGCACCAAACAACGGTTAATCAACCTATCACAACCCTAAACTTACCGATTTTACCAAAATCACCGATTCAAACTCAGTTTAAGTTTTCCTTACCCAGACAACAAAGCAAGGGCAATACAACCCAAGGTGATAATCAGCAAATAGTAACCCCCACCGTCAAAAAACAGGCAATCTTAACTAAAATCAAAGGCTTGCCCCAATGGTTGGGGTGGGGAGGGGTAATGCTCGTTTTAATCGGGTTATTCTGGCTGATACCCGGAAAAATCAGACAACAGCTAGATTTGGCTAATCAGGAGAAAATCGAGAAAAATCAACTTGTTTTAGACTATGCCAAAATCCCCTTAAGTCTATATCAAGCTTCGCGCTTAAATGAGTCTATTCAATTTGCCCGTCAAATTCAGCCCCATACGCCTTTATATGGGGACGCAAGACGAAATATTGCCCGTTGGAGTCAATTAATTCTCGATATTGCCCAAGGAAGAGCGACTCAGGGAGATTTTGGGGGCGCGATCGCTGCCGCGCAATTAGTGCCTAATGAGCATCAAACCCTTTATTTATCAGCCCAGCAGTCGATTAAACGTTGGCAAACCTTGAGTCAACAACAAGCGGATAATCAAGTCTTAATTGAGGCAGCTTTAGCCTTAGTGAAGCCAAACCAAGCATCTTCTTATAATCGGGCAATTACGACTTTAAAATATCTAAAAATGGGAGAACCTGGCTATAATACCGCGCAAAAGTTGATTGAACAATTGAGTCAACAAATTTATCAATTAGCCCAAACTAGGGCAAAACAAGGACAATTAAGCTTAGCTCTGAAAACGGCTCAATTTGTTCCCCAGGATAGTCAGGTTTACGAAAAAACACAACAGTCGATCAAACAGTGGCGACAGCAGTTGCCTCCCCGTTAACAGTTTTTTATGATATAAGAAGAAAGGATAAGCTTTAGACTTATTTAATTATTTTACCGACAAAAGTGTGTTACCGTCTATGAAATGTGTTGAGTCAGGAAAGTGTCGTTACGAAAACCCTGGTTCTTTTCTGTTAAAAAGTGGTGTTTTACAGGAGGCCAATTGAACAAAAATAAATGAGATCTAAGAAATAACCTGATCATAGTCTAGGTTTTTCTGATTTTTATAATCTGTTTTAAGATTAATGATTTTTCTTTTGACCTAAAATTTACACGCTTTTATCCTTCGCAAATTACCATAATTTGAGAGGTATTTCTGTGGGATAATTTCTGAGATTTTATCAGTCAAAAAAACCAAAATATTCAAGTAAACCAAGGGAAAATGTGACTGATAATACATCGCAATTTAGATAATTTAGATATCCTAGGAAAGACGAATGTATTAAACCCAGTTAAGAATCATGAATTAGGCACTAATCAGGATTATTAGCAGTCCATTTATCTGATTAGTTAGGGAAGATAAACACAATCATATTTAGTAACTCTCACTCACCAATATGAACTCTGAATCAATGAACAGCATACCTCAATTTGATTGGTCTGTTAACCAACATTCTCAGTCCGAAGTGGTTATTAAAACGATAGAGTCTGTAGAAGAAACACGCCAAGCTCTGCAACTGTTGCAGCAAAGAAGAGTCGTAATATTGATTTTAGAGAGGTTGAGTGTCCAACAAGCTCAGCGTGTGGTAGATTGGATGGCTGGTGGAACTTGTGCCATTGATGGTCAGACATTTTGGATTAGTGAAAAGACCTTTATGTTTGTGCCTAACCAAGTGGCAATTACTTCTAAACGTCCCTCATCTCCTTCAGTTTCCCCTTGCTTGAAACTGGGGAATAAGAAAGTAGAAACAAGAAAATAATAACAGTATGGGGTGTCTAGTCTGCACCCCAATATTATAACTAATTCTGGTTATAAACTAAATCTAATTGACCCTGATTATGAAGAACGAATTGATAGAAATCTTGCACAACACGCTCATAGTCTTCTCCGGCGATCACCCCCACATTATTATGATTAGCATTGGGGACTAAAAACAGCTTTTTCGGAACCGTTGCTGCTTTAAACAGTTTTTCACTCATGGAAGCGGGAACCGTGCGATCGCTAGTGCCATGAATTAAGAGTAAAGGAATCTGTAATAATCGTAATTTACTCAAAGAATCAAAGCGTTGATGTAAAATTAAATCCGCCGGAAAAAGTTGATAAAATGACCCTAAATAATCCATCATATCCCTCATGGAAGTGAAAGTATTTTCCACAATAATTCCCGCCGCTTGAGGTTTACGCACCCCTAAATCAATGGCTACTGCACCCCCTAAAGAATGACCATAGAGAAAGATATTTTGGGGTTTAATTTTCCGTTCTTCAATTAAATAATCCCAGGCAACTTGAGCATCTCGATAAACTTCTGATTCTGTGGGAAACTCACCCTGACTGCGGCCATAACCCCGATAATCAATAATTAAAACAGAAAATCCCGCTTCTTGAAAGGATTTGATGGGGCCTAAGTTATAACTAATATTACCCCCATTGCCATGCAAATATAATAAGACCTTTTGACTCGAAGAAGTGGCCCGAATCCACCAACCATGTAATTTTTCTACAGTGTCTTGGGGGGTTAAAACTGATAACCAGACATCCTCATAAGCTAATCCTAAATCAGCAGGGGTGGTTGTGATGGTAGAGACAGGTTTAAAAATGAGGCGATTTTGAGCAGCAACTAGGGCCAAACAGGCGCAGAGATAGGTGATCGCACCCATGCCTACACCACTTAGCAATCCTTTAAGTAAAAGATTGGTCATCATTGGGGCATTATCCTCAATCGGTTATCAATGATTATGGCTCATTGTTGCTAATTTACCAAAAATGTCAAGAAAATGGCTTGGGAGGAGTGAGGGAGTGAGGATATGAGGAGAAAGTTTTCCCATCACCCCGTCACCCTATTACTTTAAGGGAGGAATTTTAGTCTGCCAATCGCTAGATTTTTCATAAGCATAACCGACTTGAAATAATTTCCCTTCTTCAAGGACATTGCCGATGAGTTGTAACCCGATGGGTAAACCTTGTTTGTCGAACCCGCAAGGAATACTCATCCCTGGCAAACCTGCTAAATTAACAGGAATGGTCATTAAATCAGATAAATACATACTTAAGGGATCTGAAGTCTTTTCCCCTGCTTTAAACGCTGTGGTGGGGGTAGTGGGACAAACCAAGACATCTACCTTTTCAAAAGCAGCATCAAAATCATTTTTAATTAAGGTGCGAACTTTTTGGGCCTTGAGATAATAAGCATCATAATACCCTGCGGATAAAGCATAAGTTCCTAACATGATACGTCGTTTAACCTCGGTTCCAAACCCTTTAGCGCGGGTTTTGGTGTACATATCAATTAGGGTATCTGCATCCTCTCTAATGCCGTATTTTACCGCATCATAACGGGCTAAATTGGCAGATGCTTCTGAGGGGGCAATAATATAATAAGCAGGTAAACCGTAACGGAAACGGGGACAGGAAATCTTGTTAATTTTTGCCCCTAAACTCTTTAAGTGGGTGATCGCCTCATTAACCGCTTTTTCTACTACCCCATCCAATCCTTCCCCAAAGGTTTCCTCAATAACTCCAATCGTTAGCCCTTTTAAGGAGGGTTTCAGGAATTGGGTATAGTCGGGAATAGGAACATTTAAGCTGGTAGAATCTTTGGCATCGTACCCGGCGATCGCCCCTAATAAAATGGCTGCATCTTCTACATTACGGGCAAAGGGGCCAATTTGGTCTAAGGATGAAGCATAGGCCACTAAACCAAAGCGAGACACTAACCCATAGGTGGGTTTTAGCCCCACTACGCCACATAAAGCGGCTGGTTGACGAATTGATCCCCCTGTATCTGAGCCAAGGGCGACAACGCATTCTGAGGCAGCTACAGCAGCAGCAGAACCCCCAGATGAACCCCCAGGAACCCTAGATAAGTCCCAGGGGTTGGCGGTGACTTGATAACCGGAGTTTTCGGTGGAACTCCCCATGGCAAACTCATCTAAGTTGGTTTTGCCTACCATGACGGCTCCCGCGTCTTTTAATTTCTGGGTGACGGTAGACTCATAAGGAGGGACAAAATTTTCTAATATTCTTGATCCGCAGGTAGTGGTGATGCCTGTGGTACACATATTATCTTTAATACCGATGGGAATTCCGGCTAATAGCCCAATTTCTTCTTTAGCCGCGATTTTTTTATCGACTTGCTTGGCCATTTCTAGGGCAGAATCGGCAGTAATCTGTAAGAAGCTTTTGACTTTGGGGTCTACTTTTTTGATGCGTTCTAAGGCTTCTGTGGTAATTTCGACAGCAGAACGTTCTTTTTTGACTAATTGTTGATGGAGTTCGCGGATAGATGTCATGGTGTACTCTTTTCAATGATTGAAGGGATGAGAAGTCGGAAGTCCTAGGGGCGAACGGCCGTTCGCCCCTACAGAGGTCACTTCGGCGCAACCGCCTAAATATTATATGGTATGAAAACTCTTAGGCTAATTGCCTCTAGGGGTTTATCATTAACAAAGCAAGTATGCTATACAGAATAAGACAAAAAAACCATTGGGAAACGCTAAAATGTCTGCCCCTGAAGAACTCATTCCTGAGATCTCCCAACCCGTTGACGCTGAGTCTTCCTCAACCCCTGAACCTGAAGTAAGTCCCGTTCTATTTCAAGCGATCGGTACTCTCAAAGGTCAACCAGAACAAGATGAGGAAGGTAATTTCTTTATTCGTCTAGGGGGAAAACGTTATAAGTTATTTATTTCTGGTTATCGCTATCAAGCCTGGCTCAAACAAATCGCCAGTCATCCAGATCAAACCCTATTTCTGCGAGTTTATCCGAAATGCCTCATTATTCCTCGTCAAGATCCTCAAATTTACTTTCAAGTGGCTGCTTGGGAAGCAGAAAACCCCTGGGAAGAAGAACCTGGGATCTTTAAATTTAGAGGGGTCTGGCAATTTGTCCCTCAATTGAGAACCCCGGTGATTTCCGTCTATCGAAATCAGAATGCCAATGACCCCAAAGGTAAATTTAAGGCGGCCCATCTCCCTGTTTTGATGAGACGAGAAGATGAGGCTAAACCCTTTCGTTTTAACCCTAAAATGTCTAGGGAGGAATTACCCCCTCGTTGGTTTATTCAGGCTCATTTTAAGTTTATTCCCTCCCGCAATTGTTGGGGATGGGATGTGGATTTAGAACCCCCAACAGAAAAAATTCCCAGATACAAAAAACCAGTTAAAGCGATCGCCGATGGGAATCAACCACCGAAAGGAGACAAAAAACCCCCTATGAAAAACAATAAACCCACACAACCGATTAAAATTCAGAAAGTGGAAAAAAATAATTAAAAAAAAGCACGAGGATCTGGCTTTGAGTTCCATAACTTGGCCCGCAAAACTCAAACCAGTCCCAGATAAAAACCCTTTAGGGTTTTGATGTTGTTCCCTACTGTTTTTTATAGTAATTTATCTGGAGAAATAGCTTATTTATACTCCTCCCTTAGCCCGTTTAATTGAACAACTGCAACGCTTACCAGGAGTTGGGCCAAAAACGGCCCAAAGACTTGCTTTGCATATCCTAAAGCGGCCTGATGCTGAAGTTCAAGCCCTAGCGAAAGCGTTAATTGAAGCCAAAAAACAAGTAGGCCTCTGTCAAGTGTGTTTTCATTTTTCAGAACAACCTATTTGTGAAATCTGCCGTAACCCTAATCGAGATTCACAAACGGTTTGTGTCGTCGCCGACTCCCGCGATGTGATTGCGTTAGAAAAAACCAGAGAATATCGGGGCAAATACCATGTTTTAGGAGGAGTCATGTCACCGATGGATGGCATTGGCCCAGAGCAATTATATATTCAACCCCTAATTAGAAGAGTCACCCAAGACGGTGTTAAAGAGGTGATTTTAGCCATTAGTCCCACCGTTGAAGGGGAAACCACAACCCTTTATCTCGGCCAACTGCTTAAACCCTTCACCAAAGTCACCCGTATTGCTTTCGGTTTGCCCATGGGTGGGGATCTCGAATATGCGGATGAAATTACCCTAGCGCGGGCTTTAGAAGGAAGGCGAGAATTGGACTAACAATCTAGTAAGGGCGAACGACCGTTTGCCCCTACTAAACCCTCGACCCTGAAAAAGCAAGGCCAGACAATGCCTAATCAATAATGGCATTAAGCAACACATCCGTTAAAGACATATCTTTCATATCATCAACGGTGACGGTATCAACGATATCAAACTTAGCACCTGCGGCTTCGAGTTGATCGTCTAAGGCTTTAAGAAATGCCGTTGCTTTCTTATCATGACCCACTTGAATCAGAGAAATTGCTAACTCTTCATCTCGGTCAATTTTTTGAGTCGCATCAATGATGAGGCGAATCACGGCTTTCTGTTCGGTGGGGGTGCCATCAGTGATGACAATGAAGGTTTCTCCATTGGGTTGGGCTTTTCCTGCGGCTTTACGTTCAAAATAGTTCTCCAGGGCATCTTCAAGAACAGAGACTAAGTCTGTTTGTCCCATGGGTTCGTTTTCTTCATAAATTTTTGTCACCTTGTCGGAGGTAACGTTGTCATATCGCCTAAAACGACCCGAAAATACATAAACTGTAATGCCATCAGGATCAATTTCTTCACACTTCTTGGCTAATGCCAGGGTAGACTCCTGGGCAATTTCCCAACGGGTTTTTCCATCGGGAGCATCAGAGGTAGCCATACTGCTGCTTTTGTCGATCATCAGGGTATAATCCCGATTTTCGATAATTGAGTCTCCTGCCATAAGGGAAACAACCTCCTATATCAAACTGTATGATTACTCTGTCCTCTAGGCTATTACGACCTTTAAGGATTATGGCTAAAGCTCCTGAATTTGATCATAATTGAGGGAAAGGCTCCGGGTTTTTGGCCTTAATTCATCAACGACTCATCACATAAATGGGTCTAATTGTAAAGTCATATTGCGACACTTGATAAAAAATCTTTAAATATCGACCTATTGCTGATGATCATCATTAATGTAGAACATCAGAAGAAGCTGATTTTGGGAATTTCACTAATGGACAACGAAGCTCAAAAGTACCGTATGGTCTGCACCCTTACCTTCGGTGATATCTACGGTCAAATTATTGTATGGTTAATTGTCATTTTCTTAACCTTGGCTAGTGCTTTAGGGTTGTGGAGTAGCACTCGTCAAATTTATGCCTTGGCCGTGGTGGGACTGGTTTTAGTCTTATCTTTACCATTTCTCTTGTTTGCTTTTGTGACAACCCTACTCAACCACATTGAGTTTTCTCCTCTCGAAGCCATGGAAAGCACTCGTTCCTCTTCTCGTAGACACATTAAAGCAAGTCAGAAACCGGCCGAAGCGGCTGGTTGATTACTAATCTAGAGATTTGTAAGGGCCAAAATCAAGAAGTTAGGGTGTAGGGGTCTATTTTCAACCGAATTGAGATCGACACCCTTCTTCTTAAGAAATGATTAGTGATTAAGCAAAATTTTTGTTTATCTTTATACCGTCACTCTTCAGCCTTAGAGATAATAGAGTTAATTATAGCAAATTGGGAAAATTCTTAACTGTTCTCGCTCCTTGATTAATGAAAAGGAGTCAGAAGAGTTTGGCTCAATTTTGATGTGTGGAAATTGTGGTGTGCTGATTGTTCTTGTGAGGAGTGAGGTCAACCGTAAGTTAGGTAAAAATGATGAATATGTTTAATACATTAACACAATCTACTCAAATTTTAATGGGAGGGATAATTTTGGGAATCGGAGCTTTGTTTCCCGTCTTCCCTTCTCTGGCCGAAACAGAGGTTATTACTGACCCGAAACCGTTAGAAATTCATACGGGGACGGTTCAAGATTTAAACGGGACTGAGTCTAGAACTCAAATGGAAGGGTTAGCTGGTGTTGGGGGGGAATATCCCTCATCTGAGGAGCTTTCTGCCTTTGAACTGGAGAAAAGCCCCTATGAGGTCAAAACTGAGGCAATTAACAACACTTTGGAACGAAATGACGATAATTTAGGAGATGTTCAACGTCCAACTTATCGGGTTCCGTTTGTTCATTTTTAATTGGTTTTTCCTAGGGACAATTCATGAATTGTCCCTACTTTGTGATAAATAAAGACTAAAATCCTAGATCTGCTCTCCCTATTTTAGCAGCAGCAAATACGGCTTCATCGGATAATTCTGACCAGTCTGTTTCGCCTATTTCTGTATAGAATTGTTGATCGTAAGGACGGGTTTTAATGACGACTGGCATTGGTACCGCATGGCCTAAGATTAAAGCTTGTTGTTTAGAGTCTAATTTTGCTAAAACTGACCGTAAATTTTGCCCCCCAGAAACCCCTGTAAAAATGGCATCAATATCTTTTTCATCATTTAATAAACAGGTGATTCTGGTTCCGACTTGAGACATCACTTCATTGTCAATTCCTGATGGTCTTTGATCCACAATTAAAAGGGTAACAAAGTATTTTCGCATCTCTCTAGCGATAGTCCCAAAGATAGTTTGATGCACAATTTTAGAATCTAAAAAGCGGTGAGCTTCTTCAATAGTAATAACTAATTGTCGAGGTCGATCAACAGGATTTTTAGACTGTAGAAATTTTTCAGATCTTTTGACATAATTAGCATGAATCCGACGACTAATCATATTCGTTGCTAACATATAAGAAAGCAGGTTAGATTGGGAGCCAAATTCAATGACGACGTGCTTACCTGCATCGAGGGATTCTATTACTTGATTAATATAATTATGGGGGCAAGCTGTGCGTAAATATTTCAAGTTATCTAAGCGCATTAACTTCCGTTGTAAGGACATGATTGATCCGGCATGACCTTGTTTCTCTTGGCAAAATAGTTTAATGTCTTCATTGGTCATATTTAATAGCTGAACGATCCAGGATTTGCCATATTCAGCTTCGAGAATATTGGCATTATCTAAACTTGCCTCAGAAATCCCTAATTCATAGCCAACTAAGCGAATATCTTCTATTTCAATTTGATCGTAACTTAAGTATAATTCTTGAGCATCTCTGACCCCTCTACGTTTCGTAGATTCAGAGTCTAAGGTATAAATTTCTACCTGTCCAGGAAACAATTGACGTAACCCTTTAACCGTCGAAACTTCCTTGCCTTCTTTCATCGCTTCCCAGCCATATTCTGAGTGCATATCAAACATTAAATTAACGGCTGCTTGTTTACGAATAATACCAGAAATTAACAACCTGGTTAAAAAAGATTTCCCTGTTCCTGACTTCCCAAAAACTCCATTACTTCTTTCAACAAACCGATCTAAATCAATACAAATAGGCACATCCGTATCTAAGGGTTTCCCAATGGCAAAATTGCGACGGGTGGGATCATCTTCCCAGCCAAAAACCGCCCTAAAATCCCGTTCTAAAGCTTCATAAACTTGGCTAAAATGAGCGGGAATTGTTTTCACTGGGAGTAATTCGATATCAGCGTTCGTTTGTGCTTCAAAAGACGCGAGGGAATTATGTTCTTTTTTGGTTTCAGAACCTCTTTTTTGTTCCCCTTCAATGGGGGTAAACATCAACATAGGAGCGAGTTCTACGGTTCCATAAGTGCCACTTCCGGCCAAAACATCCCGCATGAAGGTATCCTCAAAACTGGGAGGGTTCGCTAAAATTCGGGGGTTTGCAGTTCCTAAAGAAACATCCGTGAGCAGACAGAAAAACCGCGATCGCACCCCTTGCACGACTAAAAACTTGCCTACCCGCATTTGTTCGACGGAAACATCGGAATGTAACCGCACTTCTAAACCTTGAGAAAGGGAACCTTGAATGACTACTCCGAGGGGATGTTCTATCATTATTGCTGTCTCGTGGACATTTACTAAAAGAAGTAACCCATAGGTATAATTATCCTATGGGTTGTTGCTTGATTCTATGTTAACTCATTTGTGAGATAGAATCCGATTGCTTCTTTTATTAATTATCCTTTAAAAACCCCCAAAGTTTTCGCCACCAAGGCACATTTTCTCCCTCCATAAAATTAATTTTTTTGCGAATTTCTGTCAAATTCCATCCCGTTAACTGGGCTAAGTTTTTTGCTTCGGTTTCTTGTCGCTCTCTCACCGATTTATAATAAGGTTGTGCAGCGTCACAATCTCGCTTTTCTTTAAAAGGATGACGAATCACATATCTTCCCTGGAAAAATTGATTATTAGCGGTTTCTTGAAATTGTAAATCTTCAGGAAAAGTTGGGCGAGCATAACGCACATGAAGACGAGTAATAAATACTTGATTCGAGAAATTAGAATCTAACCAAAATACTCCTGCTTTTCTGAGTTCATCAGGGTTTAAAGGTTGAGCAGAACAAGGATCGCAACTGGCCATATTCCAAGCATATTCAACAAAGGCAATTTTTTTGCCATTTTTTTCATAAGCTGTTTTAAACATTGCCTGATAAAATGGGGCAAATTCCCCTTGAACAAATTCAGGAATATCTACATCAGAAGGTACTTGAACAGTTCGATAATTGGTTAATTCAACTTGTCCTTTAGGAGATAATAAGTACACAATTAAATCCTGTTCTCCGTTAGCATTGAGCATCCCTAAGCGAATGGGTAACATAAACTTAGGTGATTCATAGGCCATCATGAGGGGACGTAGGGATTTAAAACCAGTATTTTTATACTCAGTTAAATTGACTTTTGCCACAAAAAATTTGAGAGTTTGCTGAATATAAGGACGTAAAAGTTGACTCGCTCCATTGGGAATTTTATAGCCATTATTTCGTAACCAAATTTCTAACCCATTAGACTCTTTTGCACTGAGAATTACAATATCATATTCCCCGACAGTAAACTCTTCCTCAACCGTTACTCCTAAGGCATTACGTCTTCCGGTTTTCATCTCAGATGAGGCTGAAGGAGCCGCTGGCATTCGGAAAGCTCCATCTTCAAGATAAGGACGATTACAAGGATCAGCATCAAAATATTCCACTAATCTTGGCGCACTAAATTCATCTAATCTTTCAAGAATTTGGGGTTCACCAATATGCACTTGTTCTTCTTTTAAGATTACTGGAACCGGAACAACCATCGCAAAATCTTTCACCGCTCCCTGATAATCATTAGCCATGGTTAAAACCGTACGATTGCCATCCTTAGCAATAATGACTTGAGAGGCTTGATTATAAAGTTTGGCATCGGCTTTAGCCACATAAAATCCACAAAATGCGAGAGCATTATTAATGGGAAAAATCAAGAGCAGAAAGCTTAAAAATACAAGAATTAAAGGGCGTAGGATTTTCATGGAGATTTCTCTATCGCAGCAATAAATTTGTTTGATCATGAATATTCTTTGTTTTATTAAAGCGCGATTCTTGCTATCATCAAATGAAAATGCCACAAAAATTAACGATATTTAAGATATAATTAGCAGATATAAAATTAACACTTTAGTCCTTCTGAGATTGACACAGGGATGAAAAATATCATGGAATGGAAAAGTTCTCTACAGGAACCTAGGGCCTGGTTAGGGGCGTTAGGAATTGCCTTAGCCGGATTACAACTGACGGTACTAGAATTTTCTAAAGCTCCTAACCTGATGAGTTTGAGTATTTTAGTCTGGTTAGCGATCGCCTCTCTGATCTGGGATAAACGAGATGAGTTAAAATTTCATAGCAGTGTTTTTTCTAGTGTGTTTGGGGCAACTTTAATTATCTTTGTTTTGATTAGAAGTTTGTCACCCGTAGGTTATCATTTAACGGTTTCTCCCTTGATTTGTGGGGTAGGACTGGCATTAATGGCATCAGGTTTTAAAGGATTATCTAGCTACTGGAAGGAACTAACAATTCTGGCTCTCTTAGCATCTTCTAGCATCTTAACAGGAATTTTAAATGCCATTAATTTACCGCAATTAACCGCTAAATTTTCTAATGGTTCTCTGTGGACAGCAGGGTTTAAATCCTATCGAGAAGGAGTATCTATTATCTTACCAACAGGACGAGTTGAAGTCTATGGTTCTTGTTCTGGAGTAGAGAGTATTTTACTGATGTTTTTTGTGGGTGTTCTCTTTCTTTTTATCATTCCAATTAAGCGAATTCAACAAGTAATTTGTTTAAGTGTTGCCGTTTTTATTGGATTTATAACCAATGCGATTCGGGTTTCTATCATGGCTGTTTTAGTGGCCTCTTCTCAAAGAGAAGCTTTTGAATATTGGCATGGAGATGATGGCAGTCTAATTTTTGCTTTAATTTCTGTTTTGATTTTTGGTGTTTTTTGCTGGTTTGCTTATGTTCGTTCCCTAACCCTAACTTCTGAAATTGACGAAGATTTTCTAATAGATGAGGAATAAAACATATTTTGTGCAAAAAATATGTTTAGAAAAATTAATTTACTTTTGAGACAAAGATGGAAATTTTATCAATACAAAAAGCTAGAATTAGCTTAATCGCTATTGTTTTATTGGGAGTAGTCGGCGTTACTATTCGTTCTTTTTTTGTACTATCATCTCAAGGGGATTCTGAGGTATCCTCAAAAAAAGATTTATTTGAGTTTCCAGCCACAATTCCCCTCAAAGAATGGCAGATGATAGACTCAAAATTGGCTCCTTCAGAAATCCATAATATACAAGTCTATCAATATCAGAACAATGGGGAAAAATTAGAGATTAAAACAAGCTATCGTCAATATGATGGGGCTAACGTTAGCCGTCTGCTCTTTAAAGAAGCAAAAATCCCTCCAGCAACTGTGGTAATGAATATCAAAAATCAGGAAGGAATTGGTCATTATGGAATGTTTCAGTATGAAGATAAAGCTTATTTAACCGCTTGTCTTAATAAAGCAGGAGAAAACACTGTCACTGAACAACAATATACTCAGAATAAATATAAATATGGCTGGAGTCCCCAAAGAACATTTTTGTGGATTTTAGGACAAAACGATCTCTTTGAAACAGGTTGTTTATGGACACTTATATCAACCCCTGTTGAAGCCAATCTTGAAACAACAACCTTAGAAAAAAAATATCAGACCTTAGAAACAATTTGGTCAGACTGGTATGGTTGGTGGAAACCTAAATTATCAACTTATCCTTAGTTTTAGGTCGGGTTAATTCGTGAATTAACCCGACTAGAGATTTAAGCAGATTTCATAAACTAAATTACCCAGACTTTGCCTCTACAATTGCCAGATTTTGGGGTCTCGCTATGTTAAAATAGGAGAGACTAGAGTCGATCTAACAATTTTAATTATAACGGGGCTTTTTTTGTCAATTTTTAAGACAATATTTCCCTAATTTGCATTCTTTAAACGGAGTTCACCCCCCTATGACAACCCCTCAAGATCGGATCATTCCCACAGACTTGAGCAATGAGATGTCCCGTTCCTACCTAGAATACGCGATGAGCGTCATTGTAGGGCGGGCATTACCCGACGCGAGGGATGGGTTAAAACCAGTCCATCGTCGCATTCTCTACGCCATGTATGAACTGGGTTTGACCCCTGATCGTCCCTTTCGTAAATGCGCCCGTGTCGTGGGGGAAGTCTTAGGGAAATACCACCCTCACGGGGACACGGCAGTCTATGATGCCCTAGTACGGATGGCCCAGAATTTTTCCATGCGCGATCCCCTCATTGAAGGCCATGGAAACTTTGGCTCAGTGGATAACGACCCCCCGGCGGCCATGCGTTACACTGAGTGTCGCCTGCAAACCCTATCAACTAATGCCCTCTTAAGGGATATTGAATCAGAAACGGTTGATTTTGCCGATAACTTTGATGGCTCGCAGCAAGAACCCGTGGTTCTTCCGGCCAGAATTCCCCAACTTCTCCTCAACGGTTCTTCTGGCATTGCAGTAGGCATGGCCACCAATATTCCCCCCCATAACTTAGGGGAATTAATCGACGGAACGATCGCCTTAATCCACAACCCAGACTTAACCAACAAAGACTTAATCAAAATTATACCCGGCCCCGACTTTCCCACCGGAGGACAGATTTTAGGGCGATCAGGGATTGAAGATGCCTACCATGGGGGACGGGGTTCTATTACCATGCGTGGGGTAGCCCAAATTGAAACCATCGAACACAGGGGCCGGCCAGACAAAGATGCCATTATTATCACCGAATTACCCTATCAAACCAATAAAGCAGCTTTAATTGAACGCATTGCCGAATTAGTTAACGACAAACGAATTGAAGGTATTTCCGATATTCGGGATGAAAGCGATCGTGATGGAATGCGGGTGGTGATCGAACTCAAACGGGATGCTTATCCCAGAGTCGTTCTCAACAATATTTATAAACAAACCCCTGTTCAAGCCAATTTTGGGGCCAATATGTTGGCCTTAGTCAATGGAGAACCCCAACTATTAACCCTCAGAGAATTTCTCACAGTTTTCCTAGAATTTCGGGTTGAAACCATTACCCGTCGGACGCAATACGAATTACGCAAAGCAGAAGAACGAGATCACCTGTTACAAGGGTTACTCATTGCCCTAGAGAATTTAGATGCCGTCATTCAATTAATTCGCGGGGCCGCTGATACCGCCACCGCGAAAGAACAATTAATTGAACAATTTGGCTTATCCGCCGTGCAAGCGGATGCAATTCTACAAATGCAGTTGCGTCGTCTGACGGCCTTAGAAGCCGAAAAAATTCACGGCGAACATGAAGAATTACAGGCTAAAATTGCTGACCTACAGGATATTTTAGCCAAACGAGAACGGATTGAAGCCATTATTGAGGAAGAACTGGCCCAAATTAAGTCAATTCATGCCACTCCCCGACGCACTCAAATTGTGCAAGATGACGGGGAAATCGTTGATACTGACTTAATTGCTAACGAACAAGCGATTATCCTCTTAACAGAACAAGGATACATCAAACGGATGCCTGTAAGTACCTTTGCGGCCCAACAACGGGCCACCAGAGGGAAAGCCGCCGCAAAAATCAAAGAAGATGATGTCGTAGAACACTTTTTAAGCTGTTGTGACCACGATCATGTACTCTTTTTTAGCGATCGCGGGGTTGTCTATAACGTCAGTGCTTATCATATCCCCGCCGCCTCTCGTACTGCCAGAGGTACCCCCATCGTACAAATGTTACCCATTCCCAAAGATGAGAAAATTACCTCTATCGTAGCGGTGAGTGAGTTTAGCGAAGATGTTTTCTTAGTGATGTTAACCCGCAATGGTTACATTAAAAAAACCGCCCTTTCGGCCTTTAGTAATATTCGGACAAATGGATTAATTGCCATTTCCTTAGCGGATGGGGATCAACTGCGCTGGGTACGACTGGCCCGAGAGGAAGACAGTGTTATTTTAGGAACCCGTCAGGGGATGGCCATTCATTTCTATGCCGATAACCAACAACTGCGACCCCTAGGCCGATCAACCAGAGGCGTTAAGTCCATGAAACTGAAAAAAGGGGATGAATTGATTAGCATGGATATTCTGCCGAGTCAGGTGATCGCAAGTATTGAGAATGCGGAGGACGAGGAAGACGAGGACATCTTAGAGAATGAAACAGAAGAGTTAATTGAAGAAGATACCAGTTCAGGCCCCTGGATACTTGCCATTACCAATGGGGGTTATGGTAAGCGGGTTCCCGTATCCAAATTCCGTTTACAACGACGGGCCGGTATGGGAGTCCGGGCCATTAAGTTTAAGTCTCCAGAGGATCGTTTAGCCTCCCTTCATGTGGTTCATGGGGGGGATGAATTAATGATCGTCTCTAACCGAGGTATTATTATTCGTCAGGCGGTGGATGCCATTTCCTTGCAGTCTCGGACAGCAACGGGAGTCAGGGTACAACGGTTAGATGGGGATGATGCGATCGCTGCTGTGGCCTTAGTTCCTCCGGCAGTAGAAGGGGAAGAAATAGAAGGGGAAGAAGAGATAATAACAGAGTAATAAACCACCCCAACTTGTTACGATGAAGTTGGGGTTTTCAATAGCCCTAGACTATCGAATAAGCTAATTAGCATCAATTTTTGCTAAAATTTCTGTAGCTTGTTGACATAATGTTTGATGACAATGACCATTACTTGCCATCAAACCACCCCATTGACGTACATCTCCTCGGTTATAAATTAAGGGATCGCCGTTAAAATGAGTGAATTTTCCTCCGGCTTCTGTTAGGATTAATTCTGGTGCGGCAAAATCCCAATCTTTGGCCGCAGATTTTCCTGATAAAGAGATATAAACATCGGATTTTTGTTCGAGAATTGTGGAAATTTTACCGCCAACACTGCCCATATAATTACGATCTTTTAAGGGAAGGGCATCAATTAAGGCTTGAAAACGAGCATCCCGATGGGTGCGACTTACCACTAAAAATAAGTCTCCCATTTGATGACGTTCTGAAACTTTAATCGGGGTGATTTTTCCATCAGCCGTTTCTACAAAAGTACCATGATTTTTACTGGCAAAATAGACTTTTTCCGCTTCTGGAATAGCAACAATGGCTACTACGGGACGACCTTGATAAGCTAAGGCAATATGTAAGGCATATTCTCCGGTTTTATCAATAAAATCCCTAGTCCCATCTAGGGGATCAATAATCCACACCCAATCTTGAGGAATGGGATCAGTTCCTTTATGGGTTTCTTCACTAAGATAACCAAAAGTGTCTTCAGGAAAAGCGGCTTGTAATTTCTCTAAAATATAGCTATTTGCTGCGAGATCAGCCGCAGTTACGGGGCCATCTTTTTTGTTCTCATTAACCTCTAAATCCCCTTGATTTGCTTCCCCTCGATAGTAGGAACGTAAAATTTTAGAGGCACCCCAACCCACGGAACGGGCGATCGCTTCAATTTCTTCTAATTTTTTTGTTTGTGTAATTTCCAAAATGTCCCTCAGCCTCAATAATTGCTCTCTATGTAATTTTAAAGGAAAAGGGAACCTTCTGAATGTCCAAAATTTTAAAATTGAATTGTCTCAAGATGACTGCATTTTTTTCAGCAGTTTTTGTGCTTCTTGATATCCATCGGTATTGCCCTGTTTTTGGAACAATTTCATCGCTGTTTTTACGTCATCTATTGCCCTTTGATAATTACCAAGCTTTAGACCAATTTTTGCTCTTTCTATATAGATATATGCGGCTTCTTTATCTAAACTTAAGGCACGATCAAAATCTGCGATCGCAGCTTGATAATTATTGATTCTACCATAGGCAATTCCCCGGTTATAATAGGCTTCAATTTCAGAGGAATTAATTTGGAGAACGGCTGTAAAATCTGCGATCGCCCCTTGATAATCTCCTTGGATTCCTTTTTCCATTCCTTGAATTAATAAGTCATTTAAGTCGGGATCTGAGATGTAATTTTGAGTAACTAAATCCCCAGGTCTTTTCAAGTTGGAATGATCAATACTATAACTCAAGATTGGTCTGACTAAATATAAATTACTCAAAATTGTGAGAAATAATGATAAATAATAAAACTTGTTTAAATACACCTTGACTCCTTCTATTAAAATAACATCATTTCAGTTAAATATTGTTATAGCAAGTAAATTTCAGATCAGCAATTAACATAATTAATTTTTTATGATTATTGACAGTTTTGTCTAGCTAAAAAATCAGATAATGTCTGTATAACTTCTAACTTTGCTAGGGAAATTCATGAATTAGACCTAATAAATCCCTGTCAGTTTTCAACTAAAGAATATATAATGAAAGACTGGACACTTATCCCTATCCCCTCCTCTTAGATTTGAGATCATGACTACCTCCCAACGACGCTATCATATCACTACCTTTGGCTGTCAGATGAATAAAGCTGACTCGGAACGCATGGCGGGTATTTTAGAAGATATGGGGTTTTTATGGTCAGAAGATCCCAATGGGGCTGATTTAATTCTATATAATACTTGTACCATTCGAGATAATGCGGAACAAAAAGTCTATTCTTATTTAGGAAGACAAGCAAAAAGGAAACATGAAAATCCTGATTTAACCTTAATTGTAGCAGGTTGTGTGGCTCAACAAGAAGGGGAAAAAATCTTAAGACGAGTTCCTGAATTAGACTTAGTTATGGGGCCCCAACACGCTAACCGTTTAGAAGACTTATTAACACAAGTTTTTGACGGAAATCAAGTCGTTGCGACTGAAGCACTTCATATTGTTGAAGATATTACTAAACCTCGTCGAGATAGTACGGTAACGGCTTGGGTTAATATTATTTATGGCTGTAATGAACGGTGTAGTTATTGTGTTGTTCCTAATGTTAGAGGGGTTGAACAATCTCGCACACCAGAAGCGATTTATGCTGAAATGGAATTATTGGGAAAACAAGGTTACAAAGAAATTACTTTGTTAGGGCAAAATATTGATGCTTATGGTAGAGATTTACCAGGGGTAACAGAAACGGGAAGACATCAACATACTTTGACGGATTTATTATATCAAGTACATGATATTCCTGGGATTGAAAGACTAAGATTTGCTACCAGTCATCCCCGTTATTTTACCGAAAGATTGATTCGTGCTTGTCATGAATTGCCAAAAGTTTGTGAGCATTTTCATATTCCTTTCCAGTCTGGAGATAATGAGATCTTAAAAGCTATGAAACGGGGCTATACTCATGAGAAATACCGACAAATTATTGATAAAATTCGGTCATATATGCCTGATGCTTCTATCAGTGCAGATGCCATTGTTGGATTTCCTGGAGAAACAGAAGAACAGTTTGATAAGACCTTAAAATTAGTCGATGATATTGGCTTTGATCTACTCAATACGGCCGCTTATTCCCCTCGTCCTGGTACTCCTGCCGCTTTGTGGGATAATCAATTAAGTGAAGAAGTAAAAAGCGATCGCTTACAGAGGTTAAATCATTTAGTGGAACAAAAAGCTGCTGAACGTTCTCAACGATATTTAGGACGCATTGAAACTGTATTAGTAGAAGATGAAAACCATAAAGATACCACTCAAGTGATGGGAAGAACTGGAGGAAATCGTTTGACCTTTTTTAAGGGGAATATTAACGAGCTAAAAGGGCAATTAGTTAAGGTGAAAATTACTGAAGTTCGGGCATTTAGTTTAACAGGAGAACCGATTTTTTGACGACATTTTTGTCTGGTAGGTTAGGTCGTGATGATTTATGCAACCTAATACTTTTGTTTGTTCTTTTATTGTTTAAATTCTTGATTTTCTCCAATACATAATTTAGTTATTTTGTCAAGACATAAGCAATTATACTCAAACCAAAATAGTACAAAGGCTCAAAATAAAGAATAAAAAAACAGTAAAATCAGGAGAAATTCCATAAAGATTAGTGGAAGATAACGAGAAAATGAGACTTGTGGGGACTATTTTAGGACAAGACACACTGGCTGTAGATTTTTAACTTAATTGAAGTATACCAGAAAGGCGTAACCTCCTTAGCTATTGATAAAAATTATCATTACTTGTCAAGAGCAAGAAAAACTGATTGATTGTTATTTTAAAATCAAGATAATTTATTGATTAATTTATATTATAAATCAGAGCAATTCAGTGATCCTTCGGTTGTCCTCTCAGTAGAATCAAGACAAGCAACCTCTAACAAAGATGAAGTGTTAATGAAGTATTAGCAAGATGTTGACAGGGTTAAGATAATATGTTTGAGGGTTTAACTGCCTTAATTGAAGCGAGACGGAAGTAATTGACCTACTGTGTGTCCCTTCAAATTTGAAACCCCTTATTATAGCTCACTAACAAACATCAGAGTTTTATGCGAATACTAGCCCTGGTTCCTGGGGAAATTGGCGAACAAATTTTATTTTTTCCAACCTTGGAAGACCTCAAAACTCAATATCCCAACGCCATGATCGATGTGATCGTAGAACCCCGTGCCAAAGCAGCCTATCGGGTGTGTCCTCACGTTCACGAAGTCCTGATGTTTGACTACCAAGATCGCAATGGATTAGCCGATTATTTAAACTTATTAGGGATGATCCGCGATCGCGAGTATGATGTGGCTTTCACCCTAGATAAACGCTGGACTTTGGGACTACTGTTTTGGTTAAATGGTATCCCCTTATGTATCGGTTATCAAACCTCAACGGCTTGGTTTTTATCGAACACCGTTCCCCAAAAAACCGAACAATATGCCGCCTATATGTATCACGATCTGATACAAGGACTAGGAATGCAAACCCCCTGTCCTCCCCTGAAAATTGCCGTCCCCAAAGATGATATTAGTTGGGCCGAAGGGGAGCAAAAACGCCTCTTACTCCAAGAAAGCGGCTATATTATTTTGTGTGGTGGGTTTGGTGAATGCTATCCTGTGCCGCAGTGGAGCAATATTATTAATAATATGCAGCAAAAACAGCCCTCAATCCCCATTGTTCTCCTACAATGGGCAGGTAATGAAGCATGGGTGAAGATGGTTCAAGAAAGTTGTCCCAACCTTAAGGTAATTAAACCGAGTGGTGTGGGGCGTTTAGCTGCCATGATCGCCGGGGCTAATTTGATGGTGTGTACTGATAGCACCCCTTTACAGTTAGCAGTAGCTGTTGGCACTTATACCGTTGCTTTATTTGGCAAAACTGAGGCAACAAAACGACTACCCCCCAGTCAAGATAAATATATTGGGATTCAATCGCCTACCTATAATCTAGCGGATATTCAAGCAAGCACAGTGCTGGAAAAAATTTGGCGTAGTTAATACCATTTTCATCAACTTGGACTACAGATGTGGATGTTGTAGGGGTCAACGACCGTTGACTTCTACTTTAGCAAATTTGTATAAGTTCACATAGTCCCCGCCTTCTTCGGAGGGGGATTTCCTCAAAAAAAGCCTAATTATTGGTGCAAACAGATTTTAGAAACATTTTGTAACCCTTCGCTCAAAAACTCAGCCTCTTGAGTAAAATTAAAAAGAGACTTAAAAAAGTCGCTGAAAAAACAGAACGATGGATCGAGGGAATGAGACGGGGAACTAAAGCAAGTGAAAGGCAAGCTGCAAGAAAACATTCAGCCATACGAACCAGAAGGGGAACTATATTTAGCAGCCCAACTGTCTCAACAAAAAGCGATTGCTAAGATTGCTCGGAGGGGGGTGGAAACGCAACAAATTGCCCCTTTTCTCAATGAGGTTGTCAAAATTGTTGCTGACACTCTCAAGGTTCCTTATGGCAGTATTTTTCAAAAATTAACCCCTCAGCCCAAATTAAGGTTAGTGGCCTCTGTTGGTTGGTATGCGGAAGCAGTGGGAAGGTTGACCATCGATCTTACCCAATTCTGCCAATTTAATTATACCCTAAAAAATAATCAGCCCGTTTGCGTCGATGATTTCAGCACCGAACGGCGATTTTCGTCCTCACCTCTCTTACAAACCCATCATGTCGCCAGTGGGATCAGTGTGATTATTCCCAGCAATAACCAACCTTACGGCATTTTAGGGGTTCATAGCACAAAAAAGCAGCATTTTACCCCAGGGGACATCACTTTCGTCCAAATTATTGGCCAATTAGTCGGCACAACCCTAATTAGACTGCAATTAACTCAAAAGACAAAAGTAGACATCAGTGATCAAAATATCATCCCCCAGGGTCAACCTTATTCCTCTCTGGTTTATCTCAATCAAGCAGTCACTCAGATTCCTAGAGATAATAGAATAAAAATATTACCCAAAAATGGTCATGTGATCCAAGATGAGCATTTTAACCCCACTCCTCACGAGACAACCAATGATCATCAACTAATGAAAACTGAAGGCGATCGCTTTTTTTCTCTCTCCTTAGAATTACTCTGTGTGGCGAACTTTGACGGCTATTTTAAACGGATTAATCCTGCCTTTGAACAGATTTTGGGTTATTCAGCAGAGGAATTATTAGGTCAACCCTTCATTGAATTTGTCCATCCTGATGATCGGCAAGCCACCTTAGCAGAAATAGCAAACTTAAGAGAAGGAACAAAGACCCATTATTTTGAAAATCGTTATCGCTGTCGGGATGGTTCCTATCGTTGGTTAGCTTGGACATCTGTGGCCTACGTCCAAGAAAAAACCATCTATGCAATTGCTCGTGATATTACCGAACGCAAACAAATAGAAGCGACTCTGAGAGAAAATGAAAAAAAGTTTCGTATGCTTTTTGAACAAGCTTCAACAGGAATGGGGTTAGCTAATACAGAAGGACAGTTAATAAACGTTAATCAGGTTTTATGTGAATTAGTCGGTTATACTTCAGAAGAATTATTAAAGAAGCGGTGTAGTGATATTACGCACCCTGAAGATAGGGAAAAAGAAGCAAGGTTAGCCCAACAATTATTATCAGGAAAAATTGATAGTTATTGTCTAGAGAAACGCTATATAACAAAAAACAATCGAACCATTTATGCCCTACTTCAAGTAACCTTAATCCGAGACTTAGAGGGAAAACCTCTACACTTATTGGGTCAAACTTCTGATATTACAGAGCAAACTCAGAAAGATATTGCCCTACAAGAAAGTGAAGAAAGACTGAGCCGTATTATTACCACGATTTCTGATGGTTTATTAGTGATTAATGCTCAGGGAACTGTTTGTTTTATGAATCCTGCTGCGGAAGATATTTTTGGCCGTTCCCAAGAACAATTAATCAATCATCCTTTGGGTTTACCTTTAGGGGACGATCAACCCACAGAAATTTTTATTCAACATCCTCAACATCAATTAATCATTGCACAGATGCGAGTGGCGGATATTAATTGGCAAGGGAAAAAAGCCTATTTAGTATCTTTGAGAAACATTACCGAAAATTATCAAGCGCAACAAGCTTTGTGCCAAAGTGAAGAAAAATATCGTCAAATTGTGGAAACGGCAACGGAGGGAATTTGGATTATTGATGACCAAAATCAGACTACATTTGTCAATGAACAAATGGCGGAAATGTTGGGCTATACCGTTGAAGAAATGATGGGTAAGAGCTTATTTGATTGTATGGATAAGTCAGAATATTCCATCGCTCAACAGATGATTTTACAGCGTCGTCAAGGGGTTGGAGAAACTCACGATTTTAAATTCCTTCGTCAAGATGGTCGGGAAATTTGGACTCTTATTTCTACTAATCCATTATTTGATGCTAAGGGTAATTATGTCGGAGCTTTAGGCATGATTACAGATATTACAGAACGGAAAAGAATAGAGCAAGCTTTATCAAAAAGTGAGCAACGTTTAGAGGGAATTTTAACCTCTATTCAAGATGTGGTTTGGTCAGTAAATTCGACCTTTTCTGAACTCATTTATCTTAATCCTGCGGCGCAACTACTTTTTGGACATTCCTTAGAATATTTTTATCAAAAAGTTGATCTTTGGCGTGAATTAGTTCATGCTGAAGATCAAGAATTAATTCAATATCATCGCCAAGTTTTATTGGAAAAAGGTAGCGCAGAATTTCAATATCGTATTGTACGACCTGATGGACAAATTCGCTGGCTTTATAGTCGCAGTCGAGTGGTTTATGATCAAGAAGGGAAGATTATACGAATTGATGGGTTAGATACGGATATTACAGAAAAGAAACAGGCTGAAGAGCAATTACGATATAACGCGACTCATGATTCCTTAACCAATTTACCTAACCGAATTTTATTCATGGATCGTCTTGAACACGCTTTGGAAAGACAAAAACGTCGTCCGGCTTTTTGCTTTGCTGTTTTGTTTTTAGATCTAGATGAATTTAAGGTTGTTAATGATAGTTTAGGTCATGGGATTGGCGATAAATTATTACGAGAAATTGCCATTCGTTTAAACAAATGTTTGCGCTCTGATGATACATTAGCACGATTAGGTGGGGATGAATTTGCCATTCTTTTAGAAGATATTGGGGATGTAAAAGATGCCATTAAAATTGCTAAAAGAATTCATCAAGATTTAACCCAACCCTTTAATTTAGAGGCTCAAGATGTCTTTATTAATACCAGTATTGGCATTGCTTTAAGTATTTCTGAATATCAAGCAGCAGCGGAGATTTTACGGGATGCTGATACTGCAATGTATCGTGCCAAAGCCGATGGTAAAGCTTGTTATGCAATTTTTGATCAAAAAATGCACGATCATGCTGTGACTCGTTTACAGTTAGAAACTGATTTAAGAAAAGCCATTGAACGCAAAGAATTTCAATTATATTATCAACCAATTATTTCCTTAAAAAGTGGTAAATTAACAGGGTTTGAAGCCTTAATTCGTTGGCAACATCCTCAGCGTAATTTAGTTTTTCCTGGTCATTTTATTCCCATTGCTGAGGAAACCGGATTAATTATTCCCATGGGAGAGTGGATTTTAGAAGAAGCTTGTCAACAATTAAAAACTTGGCAAACCCAATTTCCTGAGTTTCCTGATTTAAAAGTTAGTGTTAATTTATCGAGTAAACAATTAAGATATACGAATTTAATTGATACCTTAGATAGAATTTTAGAAAAAACTCAGTTAGAGAGTCACTTTTTAAAAGTCGAAATTACGGAAAGTCTGTTGATGGAAAATATCCAAGCGGCAACGGAAATTTTATTACAAATAAAACGACGAAGAATTGAAATTTGTTTAGATGATTTTGGCACGGGTTATTCTTCTTTAAGTTACTTACATCGATTTCCCGTTAATACTTTAAAAATTGATCGCTCTTTTGTGATGCGAATGGAAAAAAATAATGAAAATTCAGAAATTATTAGAGCCATTATTAGTTTAGCTCATATCTTGGACATGGAAATTATTGCGGAAGGGGTAGAAACAGCGTCACAATTAGCTCAATTAAAACAGTTAGGTTGTGAACAAGGACAGGGTTATTTCTTTGCGAAACCCTTACCAAAAGATCAAGTTGAAGTGTTGTTAAGATCGTCTCGTATTTGGGAGTAATAGGATAAAATTGGGAAAATTGCTCATGCTAAGATGCTTAAAGGTATAATTGCTTAAATTATTGCAAAAATATATTATTTTGATTCACTTTTACTTTGAAGTCTCTCTAAACTTTGGTGACGTAAATCAGCTTCTATCATTGCAATTAATTCATCAAACTGTAAGGTAACTAAATCCAATTTTCGACAAGCTTCTCGCCATTTAGTCACACTTTGACTTCTTGTTTCTAGATCAGGAATACAAGATTTATTTGTCATCATAACCCCCAATTTCTTTTAGTTTCAGAGAGACTTGCTTCTGCTTAATTCTTGTTTTATTGTAAGGCATTTGTTAAGAAATTGAGAGCAAAAATAAATATAGGGGACAATTTGCCCCCTAATCTACTGAGAAAAATTTATGATCAGGTTGTTTTAGACCACACTAAACACAATTACAAACCCTAAGACAGCCCCAAAGACAATTAAGGCATAGAATTGGGCGCGACCATTTTCTAAGTATTTTAAGCCTTCGCCACTGACTAAGGTGGCTAACCCCGTTAAATTAACCGCACCATCAATGACACGATAATCAACTTCCATAATTTGGCGGGCTAAACGACGACATCCCATGACAAATACGCGATCATAAACGTCATCGAAATACCATTTATTGAGGGAAAATTGATATAAGGCCGGGAATTTTTCGGCGATCGCAGCAGGATCAATTTTGTGTCGTAAATACATCAAAGAAGCGACAGTAATACCAATTAAGGCAATTCCTACGGAATTACCCGCCATGATAGCAAATTCTGTCCAATCGAAGTGAGCCACCTCTTCAATGACTTCTCCTGGGGCAGAAATAAACCCTTCAAAAGTATTATTCCAAGGTCTACCCAAGAGGCCAATGACTGTCGAAGGAATGGCTAGAATCAGTAAGGGTAAGGTCATGGTTAAGGGAGACTCATGGGGGGAGTGACTATGACCATGGCCATGATCATCTGCTTCCTCATGAGTATCATGATCCAATTCTTTCACATCCATGGCCCCAGGGCCAAACACAGGGGTAGCTGCCGCCGTCAGTTTTGCCCGAATGCCCAGATCATTCCCTCTAAAGTCCCCTTCAAAGGTCATGAAATACATCCGAAACATATAAAACGCGGTTAAACCAGCCGTAGACCAACCCACCACCCATAAAGCGGGGTTTGCTTGAAAGGCCAGACCTAAAATTTCATCCTTTGACCAGAAACCCGCAAAGGGAGGAATACCACAAATAGCCAAAGTTCCGATTAAAAAGGCAAGGGAAGTTAGGGGCATATATTTCCGTAAACCCCCCATTAGGCGCATATCCTGTGCCAATACGGGGTCATGGCCGACAACTCCTTCCATACCATGAATGACAGAACCAGAGCAAAGGAACAACATCGCCTTAAAATAAGCGTGGGTCATCAGGTGAAATAAACCTGCGCTGTAAGCCCCGATACCCATGGCCATGACCATGTATCCTAATTGGGAGATAGTAGAGTAAGCTAAGCCCTTCTTAATGTCATTTTGGGTTAAAGCAATAGTTGCCCCTAAAAATGAGGTTAAAGCTCCCGTCCAAGCAATAGTTGTCATAGCCACCGGAATTTGCTCAAAGACAGGATACATTCTCGCCACCAAGAAAACTCCCGCCGCAACCATAGTTGCCGCATGAATGAGGGCAGAAATGGGCGTAGGGCCTTCCATTGCGTCAGGTAGCCACACATGAAGGGGAAATTGGGCCGATTTTGCCACAGGGCCTAAAAATACTAAAACAGCAAATAAGGCCGCCAAAGCAGGGGCAATCGTACCAGAGGAAACTAAGTTTTCTAACCGTTCCCCCATCACATCAAATTCAAAGCTATTGGTGGCCCAATATAGCCCTAACATTCCTAAAAGTAAGCCAAAGTCCCCGACACGGTTAGTTACAAAAGCTTTTTGACAAGCATCTGCTGCTGCCTTGCGATCGAACCAAAACCCGATCAGGAGATAGGAACACATCCCTACCAGTTCCCAGAAAATATAGACTTGTACTAGGTTAGGGCTAATGACCAAGCCGAGCATTGAAGAGCTAAATATGCTCAAATACGCATAAAATCGAACATATCCTGCATCATGGGCCATATAGCCATCGGTGTACACCATCACCAATAAGGCAACGGTGGTGACAATGACACACATTAAGGCACTGAGGTGATCGAGAGTATAGCCCATCTCTAGGTGAAAATTGCCGGCCGCTGCCCATTCGATCATCTGGGTATATTCCCCATGACCATTAATTTGACTCCAAAGCAGGGCGAAAGACATCACCATAGACGCACCCAACAAGGAAATGATAAATACAGCATTTACTTGTCTCAGGCGGTTTGTGGCTTCGTTAAAAGAGATTAAACCCAGGCCAACTATCATCGCCCCAACGAGGGGAAATACGGGTATTAGCCAGGCGTATTGATAAAGCGGTTCCATACCGTAATGCCTAAGTTATTTTGTTCACTACTTTGTTGATACCGCTAACTATTGTTACACAGGTGATTCCTTAAGAAAGTGTTTATGGTGACGGCTTGGAGTACAATCTACCAATGGCATTGGCATAGGAGAAAAGCTTAAGATTTTTAGGAGTTTTAGCTTAATATTCAAAGTAATAATAATGACTAAAATTTTAATTTCTTTACCCGATCAACTGGTTAATTATCTAGGCCAGAAAAAGGATTTTAGGATTTTGCAATTGGCGGTTTATTTCCAAAGTGCTGCACTAGGTACTTGACAAGGGTGCTACAATGGTTTCTTAAATAAAAAAGTAAGTCAGCCTAGTTTCTCATGGCCTTAATTGGGGCTTGAGAAAGCGGGGGAACCAACCTTGGGGCGTATTTCTAGGGGATCGCAAACTAGAAAGGGATAACTCTCAATCCTAGCCCGTCAGCTAACCTCGTAGGCAGTGGGAGAAGACTGAAGAATCAGCATTTTTAACAGAATGCCTTGATTTCATTCAGTGACTCTGAGTTCGACGCTACTTTGACTTAGATTGTTGTTTGGAATTTGAGGTAGAAGCTATGAAATTGACATAAAAGTGAGCAAAGTTTGAACAATTTGAGGATAAGAGACTCCTTAGCTTTTTTATAAATATTTTTAAAATCGCTAAGCTTCTCCCTATATCTGTTTAGCAACATTACTCAAGTAGAGGCGAACGGCCGTTCGCCCCTACGGAATAAGGCTGTGGTTTTTAGAACCTATGAGTAGGGTTTTTGCCGAGCAATGATTAATTAATAGCTAAAACTGATTGATTATGGATTGATAAATAGATGAACTTACGATTTTCTCAGGATATCGAAACCTTGCTTCATCGTTTGCTGGTTCATCCCTTAACCCTCAGAGAAATTCTCTCAGAAACGGCGGAACGGGGCTTTTGCCTCACCATTAGTTTACTGGTGTTACCCTTTCTGTTTCCCATGCCTCCTGGCTTTTCCAGCATTTTAGGGGCAGGATGTCTGCTTTTAGCCTTACAAATGGCCCTAGGACGAAAAACCCCCTGGTTGCCAAAAAGAGTAGCTAGATTCCAGTTTCCTCGCCAATTTAGTGAAATATTGCTGAAAAATGTACAGAAAGTCACTAAATTACTCGAAAAAATCTGTCGTCCCCGTCTTTTTACCATTGCCAAACATCCCTTAATTTGGCGAGGGAATGGACTGTGTATTGCCTGGTTAACGGTTTTGTTGATGTTACCCATTCCATTCACTAACCCGGTTCCTACCGTCGGTATTTTAGTCTTAGCCGTCGCTACCCTAGAAGCGGATGGACTGCTGATGTGTTTGGGTTATCTCATTACCGTGATTAATACGCTGTTTTTTGGTTTCATGGGCTATTTAGCTTGGCAAACCCCCCAATTCTTACCAGAAATCTTCAAATAGATCCCTTAATTCTGCTCCTATGACCTTTCCCACTACTTCTAACCAAGTTACCCCTGCTTTTCCTGAAATCGGTTCCCCTTGGCAAACCCTTTCTGCCCAAGCATCCCTAGAAAAATTCCAAAGTGATCCAGAAAAGGGTTTAACCCAAGAACAGATTAACCAAAGGCAGCAATATTTTGGCCCCAATGAACTTAAAGACACTGGAGGCCGTTCCCCTCTGACTATCTTATGGGAACAATTTACCAATATTATGTTGGTGATGCTCATGGCCGTAGCGGTGATCTCTGCCGTCTTAGATGTGCGAAAAGGAGCATTTCCCAAGGATGCCGTCGCTATCTTTTCCATTGTCGTTTTGAACGGATTATTAGGCTATTTACAAGAAAGTAAGGCAGAAAAAGCCCTTGCAGCCCTTAAAAACCTTTCTTCCCCTAAAGTACGAGTAATTCGTCAAGGAATCGTGCAAGAGATCTCCGCTAAGGAATTAGTGCCAGGGGATATCATGTTACTAGAAGCAGGGGTAAAACTGGCGGCAGATGGTCGCTTACTGGAAGCCCAAAACCTCCAAATCCGAGAATCTGCCTTGACTGGAGAAGCAGAGACGGTTAACAAGCAAGCAGATATCATCTTAGGGGAAGATGCTCCCTTGGGCGATCGCTTAAATTTGGTGTTTCAAGGGACAGAAGTAGTACAGGGACGGGCCAAAGTCCTCGTTACCAGTATTGGTATGGAGACGGAAATTGGCCGCATTGCGACTCTTATTCAAGGGGTAGAAACGGAAGATACTCCCCTACAACAAAGAATGTCCCAATTAGGGAATGTTTTAGTTAGTAGTTCCCTGGGATTAGTGGTATTAGTGGTTATTGTGGGGGTTTTACGGTCAGGATGGCAGAATTTTGAGGAATTATTAGAAGTTTCTTTGAGTATGGCGGTGGCCGTAGTTCCTGAAGGGTTGCCGGCCGTGGTAACGGTAACTTTGGCTATTGGAACTCAGCGCATGGTACGTCGTCACGCCTTAATTCGTAAATTGCCGGCAGTGGAAACTTTGGGGTCAGTAACGACCATTTGTTCTGATAAAACGGGAACTTTGACCCAAAATAAGATGGTTGTTCAGAAGGTACAAACAGGCAGTTATGCTTATGAGGTGACAGGGGAAGGATATGCACCCCAAGGAGATCTCATTGCTCAAGATAGCGATGAATACGAGATTAATGGGGAAATTAAACAACTTTTAACGGCTTGTGTCCTTTGTAATGATGCTTTATTGCAGAAAAAAGGCAAAAATTGGGAAATTATCGGCGATCCCACCGAAGGGGCTTTATTAACCCTGGCTGGGAAAGGGGGACTCTATCGGGAAGACTTATGGTTAGAGATGCCCCGTGTCGCTGAAATTCCTTTTTCTTCTGAACGGAAACGGATGTCAGTTATTATCAAGGTTTTCCCAGAAGCAGATAAGGTGGTGAACCTTCACTCCTATTTGATGTTTACCAAAGGTTCCCCAGAGATTGTTTTAGAACGATGCACGGCGGTTTATCAAGGTAATCAGGCTGTTCACCTTAGTGATGACCAACGAAAGCAGATTTTAGCCCAAAATGACCGCTGGGCAGCTAAAGGGTTGCGGGTGTTAGGATTTGCTTCTAAACCTTTGTCTGACATTCCCGAGCATGATAGGGGAGAAATGGCAGAAACTGGGTTAATTTGGTTAGGATTAGTGGGAATGCTCGATGCTCCAAGAAAAGAGGTCAAAGGCGCGGTTTTACGCTGTCGAGAGGCGGGAATTCGCCCGATTATGATTACAGGAGATCATCAATTAACCGCCCAGGCGATCGCCACTGAGTTAGGTATTGCTCACCCTGATGATCCTATTCTGACAGGACGAGATTTACAACACATTACCCCCTCAGAATTGGGGCAACTTGTCTCGGAAGTAAGTGTTTATGCCCGCGTTGCCCCGGAACATAAGCTGCAAATTGTCCAAGCTTTGCAAAATCGGGGGGAATTTGTGGCTATGACGGGGGATGGGGTCAATGATGCCCCTGCCCTGAAACAAGCGGATATCGGCATTGCGATGGGCATTACAGGCACTGATGTTAGTAAGGAAGCCAGTGATGCCATTCTCTTAGATGACAATTTTGCCACCATTGTTGCGGCAACGGAGGAGGGACGGGTAGTTTATGACAATATTCGTCGCTTTATCAAGTACATTTTAGGCAGCAATATCGGGGAAGTTTTGGTTATTGCAGCGGCCCCTGTTATTGGTTTGGGTGGAGTTCCCTTATCTCCTTTACAAATTCTCTGGATGAACCTAGTAACCGATGGTTTACCCGCTTTAGCCTTGGCTATGGAACCGGCCGAACCCAATGTCATGCAGCGTCCTCCCTATAGCCCCCGTGAGAGTATTTTTTCTAGAGGTTTGGGCTTATATATGGTAAGAATTGGGGTTATTTTCGCTATTTTAACCATTTTACTGATGGTTTGGGCTTATGACCATGCCCATCTGTCGGGTGATCCCAATCGCTGGAAAACTATGGTGTTTACTACCCTTTGTTTAGCCCAGATGGGTCATGCGTTGGCGGTTCGTTCTGATAGTCAGTTAACCATACAACTCAATCCTTTTTCCAATCCTTATGTTTTGGGGGCAGTAACATTGACGACATTACTACAAATTTTGTTGATTTATGTTGCCCCTTTACAGAGCTTTTTTGGTACTCATTCTCTCAGTGCCACTGAACTTTTAATCTGTTTTGGTTTTAGTGCTTTGATGTTTGTGTGGATTGAGTTAGAGAAGCTTGTTTATCGTTGGTTTTGGCTCAAAAAACAGTAATCAAAAGCTAATTTTAGTTCACAATTAATTAGTTAAATTCATGCAAATCCTGTTAACCCTTAGTGTCATTGTTATTGCTTTAGTTGCCTTTGTTTTTGAATGGCTTCCTGCTGATTTAACAGCGATATCTGTTACTGTCACTTTGATTCTTTTAAAATTAGTCAGTCCAGAGGAAGGGATCTCAGGATTTGCTAATAATGCCACTATAACTGTGATGGCTATGTTTATTTTGAGTGCTGGAATTACCAGAACTGGAGTAATACAAATTGTCCGAGATTTATTAATGAAATGGGGAGGAAAAAAAGCAAGTCAGCAAATTTTAGTCATGGGGTTAATTATTGGCCCGATCAGTGCTTTTATTAATAATACGGCTGTGGTCGCTATTTTTCTGCCTATTGTTGAAGCTTGGTGTAAACAACGGAAAATCTCTGTTTCAAAACTGCTCATTCCTTTGTCTTTTGTGACGATTTTAGGGGGAATGCTTACTCTCATTGGAACCTCGACCAATATTTTAGCCAGTGGTATCTCTAAACAGTTAGGGTATGGAGAATTTAGTTTATTTCAGTTTACAGGTTTAGGGATTATTACCTTTATCATTGGCTTAATTTATCTGATGATTGCTGCCCCAAGACTATTACCTGAAAGAATACCCGCAAAAGGTAATTTAATGAGTGAAAACTATGAGTTAAAAGACTATGTAACAGAATTAATTATTTTGCCTAGTTCTAGTTTAGTAAATCAAACATTAAGACAAAGTAAAATTCAACGAAAATTTGATATTGATGTCTTAGAGTTGATTCACAATGATACTCATTTTTCCCAACCCCTTGCTGACAAAATATTGTCCGTTGGAGATGTTCTTTTGGTCAGAGGAAGTCGGGATGGTTTACTGCAAATTAAAGATGAACGGGGAGTCGAAATTTTACCTGATTTCAAATTTGGTAAATTAGAACAGGAAATGAGTGAAACTGAGGAAAAAGTTGCTGAAGTCCTAGTTCTATCTAACTCCCGTTTAATTGGTTCTACTCTCAAAGATTTGCGCTTTCGACAACGTTATAATGCAACAGTTTTAGCAGTACGTCGTGGGGAAGAATTAGTCAGAGAAAGACTGGGCAAAGTAGCTATTCGTTTCGGTGATTTACTATTAATACAAGCCCCTAAAGAGAGTTTTATTGGATTACAAACTACCAGAGAATTATTAGTTCTAGAAGAAAGAGAATTAGAAACATTGAGAACGGATAAAGCTTGGGTTGCTTTAGGAATTGTTTTAGGAGTAATTCTGATTGCAGCATTTAATATATTACCCATTTTAGTGAGTAGTTTATTGGGGGTCATTTTGATGGTGATTACAGGTTGTTTAAAACCAGGAGAAATTTATGGGGCAGTTCGTTGGGATATCATCTTTCTTTTAGCAGGTTTAATTCCCCTAGGTATTGCCATGGAAAATTCGGGAACTACTGAATGGTTAGCTAAGTTTTTAGTTGGGTTAGGCGGTAATTTTTCCGGTTATTGGATTTTAACTTGTTTCTATATTATTACGTCTTTAATGACTGAAATTCTCTCAAATAATGCCAGCGTTGTTTTAATGATTCCCGTAGCCGCAGAAGTCGCTAAGTCCCTAGATTTAAACCCTATGGCATTTATTTTTGCTGTTACTTTTGCCGCTTCTAATAGTTTTCTAACTCCCATTGGCTACCAAACAAATACGATGGTTTATGCACCAGGAGGCTATAAATTTGGGGACTTTGTCAGAATCGGTATCTGGCTAAATTTATTGTTCATGATTGTCACCCCTTTACTGATTGTTTTAATCTATGGACTTTAACCTATTAACTGTCAATAATCAAGGAACAAATACCATGATGAATTTACCGGCAATTATTTCTATTTCTAGCTTTATCGGTGTCATGTTTTTCATTATGACTGAAAGACTACATCTAACGGCTGCTGCATTTTTAGGGGCATTAATTCTTGTCTTTACCCATGTAATGACTCTACAAGAAGGGTTTGATTATATCAGTAAAAGTCATGGAACTTTAGCTCTATTTTTTGGGGTAATGATTTTAGTTAGAGCCTTTGAACCGACGAAAATATTTGAATATTTAGCCACTCAAATGGTACTAATGGCAAAAGGGAGTGGTAAGCTGTTAGTCTTGGGCGTTATTGCTATTACAACCCCAATATGTGCGGTTTTACCTAATGCCACCACCGTCATGCTTTTAGCACCATTAATTCCTCCCATTGCTCAAGAAATTGGGGTGGATTTTGTTCCGCTACTTATTCTAATGGTATTTGTTGCTAACAGTGCAGGTTTGTTAACATTAGTCGGTGATCCTGCTACATTTATTGTGGGAGATTCGATTAATTTAAGCTTTACCGATTACTTATCTAGATTAAGTTTAGGTGGTGCGATAGCCGTGATCACAATTTTAGTGATGTCTCCCTTTTTGTTCTCCAAAATATGGAAAACAAAATTTACTAATTTAGATCAGTTACCTCACCCCAAAATTAATCATCCTAAAGTATTAATGGTAGGGGGAATAATCATCGCTTTTGTCCTATTGTTCTTTGTCATTGGTGATTCTTTACCCATTCCCATTCCTCCCGCATCTGTGGCGTTATTAGGAGCAGCTTTAGCCTTGATTTTAGCTCACCAAAGTAAAATTGATACGGTGAATAATATTTTCAGAGATTTGGACTGGAGTACCTTATTATTTTTCATGTCTACCTTTGTTTTAATTGGAGGACTCGAAAAAACAGGTGTCACCAGTTATTTATCAAGTATTCTCGCCTTAGTGATTGGCAAAAATATCATTTTAGGGTCTTTAGTTCTCTTATTTTCAGTGGGAATTTTATCGAGTGTTGTGCCTAATATTCCTCTAGTTGTGGCAATGGTTCCCTTACTCAAGGAATATATTGTTAATATTGGTATGGCTAGTCCTGATATCCTAAATCCTGATTTTTCTGGTCAGCTTCCTCCCGAAGTTTTGCCCTTATTTTATGCCATGATGTTTGGGGCAACCTTAGGGGGAAATGGAACCTTAATCGGTGCATCTTCTAATATCGTTGCTGCGGGGGTTTCTGAACAACATGGTAGACCAATTTCCTTTAAAACATTCCTAAAATATGGCTTACCAGTCATGGGAATGCAATTAGTTGTCTCTGCTTTATATGTGGTGATTTTCTTTCTGAGATAACTCTCATGATGGTAGATTTTTAAGGTAAAAAATCAAGATGGTGTGAATCATTAGTTAAGTAGTCGCGCCAAATGAATTACCCACAACTCCTAAGGGCGAACAGCCGTTCGCCCCTAAATCCTGAGTCTGAATTCAGGTTGCATCGCAATTTTTGTGAAGACTGTTAAGTTTATGCGATAATTTGTAACATAGTTTTTAATATTTGCTTACTCCAAGCAATGAGTGAACGACCTACAGAAAAAACCCTGGCTGAGCTTGCACCAGCCGACCACGAATGCCGTCTCTGCGGCTATGTTTACGAACCTAGCAAGGGAGACGGTAAAGGGAATATTTCCCCTGGAACCCTCTTTGAAGAATTGCCCAGTGACTGGCGATGTCCAGTCTGTGGGGCCCGTCCCAACCAATTTTCGAGCATTGGGGCGAGTAAAGCACCCTCTGGGTTTCAAGAGAACCTAAACTACGGGTTTGGGGTTAACAACCTCACTCCTGGCCAAAAAAACCTGCTCATCTTTGGGGGACTGGCTTTAGGGTTTCTCTTTTTCCTAAGTCTATACGGGTTAAATTAAGTTCCTGGCGGTGGCTCATCTAAAGGCGATCGCCCACTGATCCCATAATTAACCCGATCCTAATCCTATCTGCTTCGATTAGCTGATTTTTTTGATGTTTATGAATGTCTTCATGAGAAAACTGAAACAATTTGTAATATTAATAGCCATTTCCTTATTTTGCATTAGTTGCAGTAACGTCCCTTCCACCCTCAATAACCCTTGGAAGACTATCTCCTTAGAGACAGATGCTACCTTTGCGGATATTGCCTTTACTGATAACCCTCAACATGGTTGGTTAGTGGGAACCAAAGCCACTTTATTTGAAACCACTGACGGGGGAGACTCCTGGCAAACACGCCAACTTGATCTCGGTGACGAAAAAATCAGCTTTACTGCTGTCAGTTTCAACGGGGAGGAAGGATGGGTCACGGGTAAACCCGCCATTTTACTTCATACTGAAGATGGTGGAAAAAACTGGTCACGGATTCCCTTGAGTGAAAAACTCCCCGGTGCGCCTGATGGCATTGTTGCTCTCGCCCCCGAAACTGCTGAAATGGTGACTGATTTAGGGGCTATTTACAAAACTACCAATAGCGGTAAAAATTGGACAGCCCTCGTTGAAGGTGCTGTGGGCGTGGCTCGTAGTATCACGCGATCGCCTGATGGCCGCTATGTGGCCGTATCAGCACGGGGTAACTTCTATTCTACCTGGGAACCAGGGCAAAGCGAATGGACACCCCACAACCGCAACTCGTCTCGCCGACTCCAAAAAATGGGTTACAGTGAGGATGGAAACCTCTGGTTATTAGCTAGGGGTGGACGACTTCAATTCAGTTCCCCGGAGGATTTGGATGATTGGCAAGAAGTGGTCTATCCTGAACCATCTACCAGTTGGGGACTACTAGACTTGGCTTATCGCACTCCCGAAGAACTTTGGGTGGCTGGCGGTAGTGGCAACTTACTGGTTAGCTCTGATAACGGGGAAAGTTGGCGGAAGGATAGAATTGTTGAAAATGTGCCATCCAACCTCTATAAAATCGTTTTTGTTAATCCTGAAAAGGGATTTATTTTGGGACAAGACGGTATTTTACTCAAATATGAACCTTCTTCAGAGGCCGCCTAAGCTTGAAAGGGTGTGAGGAGTAAGTAAGACTGTTTCAGAATCGTAGTAGACTAGATTTTGCCATTTGTAATTGATTCAAGAGGAGAAACTTAAATGTCAGGTACTACCGGAGAACGTCCGTTTACAGATATCGTCACCAGTATTCGTTACTGGGTAATTCACAGTATCACCATTCCTATGTTATTTATTGCTGGTTGGCTGTTTGTTAGCACAGGTTTGGCTTATGATGCTTTTGGTACTCCCCGTCCTAATGAGTATTTTACTCAGGATCGTCAAGAATTACCGATTATTACAGACCGCTATGAGGCTGGCCAAGAAATCCAACAGTTTAATAAGTAATTAGTTTAGAAAGAGGTTTAACACCATGACCAGTAACAATCCCAATCAACCCGTATCTTATCCCATTTTTACCGTGAGATGGCTCTCCATTCATGCGTTAGCCGTTCCTACAGTGTTCTTTGTCGGTGCGATCGCCGCTATGCAGTTTATTCAACGATAGGAGTTATTCATGGACAGAAGCAAAAACCCCAACCGTCAACCAGTTGAACTGAACCGTACTTCCCTCTATTTAGGGTTACTTTTAGTTGCAGTTCTTGGCATTCTATTTTCCAGCTATTTCTTTAACTAATTTCTGTTTTTTAGGCTTTATTTAGGAGGTAAATCATGTTTGCAGAAGGAAGAATTCCCCTTTGGCTTGTTGGTCTTATTGCCGGGATCGGAGCTATTTCCGTGCTTGGCCTGTTCTTTTACGGTGCCTACGCTGGTTTAGGTTCTTCAATGTAGAAGCTTGGTATTAATGCTTATTAATTATCTTGGAGATGTTTAATAAGATAACCGCCTGTTGATAACAATAGGCGGTGTTTTATTGTTTACTGAATTATAGTTTCTGCCACTAATTGATCTAATTCTTGTTGCATAACGGTTACAATTAAATCGTAACAAGCATCCACATAAACCCGATCATTAGCTGCTTCTCTCCCATATTTGTCAAAGCGAATGGGGGGACAAACACGGGTATGTATTTGTATGGGAAGGGGAAAATTGGGCAGAGGGCCAATACCTAGACCCCAAGGCAACCCTAAATAAATAGGAAATACCTCTGGATCAATATCATATAACCAAGGCATTCCCCATTGATGCAATTGTTTAGCTTGTTCGTAAAAATCTCCTAAAATAAATAAGGTTTCATGGGCCCCGATAGAAATCAAGGGAATAATGGTTACTTTTTCCCTTAAAGCTAGTTTAATAAACCCCTTACGTCCTGCCAATTCGATTTTGTGTCGTTGAGTGTAAGGACGAAACACATCTTGCGCCCCCCCAGGATAAACCAAGACACCAGCATCTTGTTTTAAGGCAGCGATCGCCATTTTGGGATGGGCCCGTACAGCCCCACTTTTAGCAGCTAAACGAGCTAAGAGAGGGTTCATTGCCCACGCAGACTGGTGCATTAACCCATAGGCAGGCCGTTCCGTCCCAAAGTGACGAAACCAATCATACATCATCATCGAGGTATCTGGAGAAGCAAGTCCCCCATTATGAGAACCCACCAGTAACACTGGCCCTTGGGAGGGAATATGATGCCAACCACTGGTTTTAACACGGAAATAGTGACGATAAAACCATTCCCAATAGGGCATAATCGTTTCAATAAACTTGGGATCACGTTCATTGAGTGACCAACCTTGTTCGGGGTGAAAAGTTGTATGATGCTTCATTGAATGTCCAGTAAAATCTAGTTCAATCACAGTTCGGAGCTTAAAAACTTTCAATGAACAGCAGAAAGAACAACCCGATCCTAATCTAAAGAAAAAAATCAAACTGCGCCGGAACTCCAGTCAAACTCTGAAGAATGAAGGTAGCAGCCCGCGCAGGAAGACGGTCGTTTGATCAATTAGTTAATGGGTTAACATAGAGTCAACCAACAACCCATAGGATTATTGTACCTATGGGTCATGTATTTTAGCAAAAAGTACACTATACGGAATGGAAAATGTGATTAAAAAGTCAGATTTCGTGCTGAAACCCTATATGAAAAGCAGTAATTTTCGGGGAACTTATCAAATCCTAAATACTGTTGTTCCTTATATTCTGTTATGGTTTCTAGCCGTTAAAGCTGTGGATATTTCTCTTTGGCTTCTTCTACCCATCATGGTTTTGATGACTCTGTTTTCAGGACGTTGTTTTTCTTTGATGCACGATTGCGGCCACTATTCCCTTTTCCGTTCAAAAAAGGCGAATCGTATCGTGGGTTTTCTGCTAGGTGTGATGAATGCGATTCCACAATATCCCTGGTCTAGAGGTCACGTCTACCACCACAAAACTAATGGAGATTGGGAGAAGTATCGCGGCCCTTCTGCCTTGATTACCACTGAAGAATTTGCCAAACTTACCCCCTGGGGTCAGAGAGGTTATGCTTTTCTGAGACACCCTTTAATGCTTTTTCCTGGTGGTTTTTTCTATCTCGCTATCAAGCCCAGACTCGCCCTAATTGCCGGAATTTATGATTTTATCGGTCATCTGTTTACTTGTTGGCAAAAAGATCCCACTATGAGTTTATCGCAAATCATTGCTTCTCATAAATCAAGAAATTGGTACACTGCTGCCGAGTTCTGGGATTTGCTCTTTAATAATATTTGTGTTGTTGGTAGCTGGATTCTTTTTAGTTATTTACTGGGGGCAGGATTTTTCTGGAGTATTTATTCAATTACCTTGACGTTTTCGGCAGCAATCTTTATTTATGTTTTCTTTGTACAGCATAATTTTGAAGGTTCTTATGCCCACAAAACAGAAGGTTGGGACTACTTGCGCGGAGCCATTGAAGGCAGCAGTTTCCTAGATTTACCCATTATTCTGCGCTGGTTTTCCGCTAATATCGGTTATCATCATATTCACCATCTTTCCGAAAGAATTCCTAACTATCATCTCGAAGCTTGTTATGAGGCTAATCGTCACCTTCTAACCCAATCAAAAACCCTACATATCGGTGATATGCTGGGCTGTTCTAAGTTTATTCTTTGGAATCCGGCGGCCAATACCCTTGTGTCTATTGATTCATTTCGTCAAGATGCCCAATTTAAGTCTTCACTGAGTGACAACCGAGTTAACGTTTAGTCAGGGTTTGGGGGGTGCATTAACGAGAGGAGGAAGTTGTTTTTGTAACGAGGATTTAAGCCTCGCTTCAAAAACCCTTCGTCTTAAAAGACGGGGTTTTAGACCCAATTATTGCCTTGAGTCTCCCCAGACTTCCCAAACTTGATGTCTCATCGGCTTTTCAGACTTAACTGAGTGGTATTGGCGGCCGCAGGAAAAATTTGAGGTGCATGAGGGGCGATCGCTAGGTGAACTTTTGTCCCAATAGGGAGTTGAGTCTGTAAGGCGGTACGGGCGTGAATTTGGCAACCGGAAGGGGTTCTTAAACAGTAACGGTATTCCCGTCCTAAAAACTGGCGATCGCTGATCACGACTTCCCCTGTTTCATCGGGCTTTAATAAAATATCCTCCTGTCTGACCATTAAATCCCCTTCTGGGGAATGATTGAGGGGGGAGGGAGTAGAAATCTCCCATTGACCAATTTCTGTCGTCCAGAGTTTCCCCCGTCGTTTGGCAGGGATAAAATTGGCCTGAGTCACAAATTCTGCCACAAACCGAGAAGCAGGACAGGTATAAATTTCTTCGGGGGTTCCCAATTGTTCAACCTTCCCGTGGGACATGACCCCAATTTTATCAGAAATGGCTAAGGCTTCTTCTTGATCATGGGTGACAAAAATGGCGGAAATTCCCGTCGCTTTAAGAATATGACGAATTTCATGTCTTAGTCTCAGGCGTACCTGCACATCTAAGTTACTTAACGGCTCATCTAACAAAATTAAGGCAGGTTGGGGGGCCAATGCCCTCGCTAATGCCACCCGTTGCTGTTGTCCCCCTGATAATTGATGGGGATAACGTTTTTCTAGGCCAGCGAGTCCCACCAAGGTTAAAACCTCAGTAATGCGGTGTTGAATGTCTTTTTTACTAAAGCGTTCTTTTTTGCTGTTTAATCCAAAGGCAATATTATCCCCAATGGTGAGGTGAGGAAATAGGGCATAATCTTGAAAGACCATCCCTGTGTTACGTTGTTCTGGAGGTAGCCCATAATGGGAACTAGCCACGATTTCTCCGGCAAGTTCGATGGTTCCGGCGGAGGGTTGCTCAAATCCGGCAATCATGCGTAACAGGGTGGTTTTGCCACATCCTGAAGGGCCCAATAACCCTAAAATATCCCCTTGCGCTAAAGTAAAACTGACTTGGTCAACGGCTGACACCGGATGATTGGGAAATTGTTTAACAATTTGGTTGACTTGGAGGATGATGGGATGGGTCATGGTCAGGGTTCTACAAATGGGGAATCAGGACAATTACCAGAAAAATTATCAGTTATTCTGTTTAAGTTAGGGTCGAGAGAAGGCTCTGGTTGCTTTCTCTCAGGATGCCCAAATAAGATTAATTTTCAATAACGACCTTTAAACGTTATATACCATTTTTTCGCGTTTTTAAATAGGAAACTTTCTCAAGAATAACATATGTTATCTAGAACACCTTTGACCCACCCGATTAAGACACTTTTAGTCCCCCAAGGGATGGAATATCAAGCCGTCTGTCGAGGAATTAAGCAAACTTCAGCCAATCTCGAAATTATCGCCATTCCCGTTGGCATTCAACCCGTCACTGAGTTTTTAACCAGATGGCAACAAACAACAGAATTTCTTAATAAGTTACCGATGGGGTTGATGGTGATGGGTTTAGGGGGGAGTTTATCTCCTAAATATCGTGTCGGTGACGTGGTTTTGTATCGAGACTGTGGTGATATTCAAGCCAAACAAGAACAATGGTATCAGTGTGATGCTGTGTTAAGTGAATTGGTATTTCAAGGATTAGGAAATCAGGTATTTTGGGGAAGGGGAATAACCAGCGATCGCGTGATTTGTTCTGCAGCAGAAAAGAGGTTATTGGGTCAAAAATATCAAGGGGACGTGGTTGATATGGAGGGGATGGCAGTTTTAAAATGGTGTCAAGGTTTAGGTATTTCTCTGGTAATGCTTCGGGTGATTAGTGATAATTGTCAACAGAATTTACCCAATTTAACCGCAGCCTTTGGAGAAAATGGGGGCTTACAACCTCTCATTTTAGCCGGTCAAATGTTAAAAAATCCGTCAAATTCTATACATTTAATTAGTAGTTCTTTACGAAGTTTAAGGGTTTTGGAGAAGGTTGCTAAAAACCTCTTTCATTGTTAAATTCGTCAAATCGGGATGACTATGATAAATTTGTAGCGGAACGTAAATACTTATGGCTTCATTATACGCAATCAATTCCAGGAGACTAAACAATGACGACAGAAGGATGCTTGCGCGTTGGGCAAACTGCACCTGACTTCACTGCGACAGCTGTAGTTGATCAAGAATTTCAGACCAAGAAGCTTGCTAGTTATCGTGGCAAATATGTTATCTTATTTTTTTATCCCCTAGACTTTACGTTTGTTTGTCCGACTGAAATTGCTGCTTTCAGCGATCGCTATGAAGAATTTACAAAAATCAATACAGAAATTTTGGGAATTTCCGTAGATAGTGAATTTGCTCATCTTGCTTGGATTCAAACCCCCCGCAATCAAGGGGGTGTGGGGGATATTGCTTATCCTTTGGTATCTGATCTCAAAAAAGAAATCAGTAATGCTTATAATGTATTAGATCCGGAAGCGGGGGTTGCCTTACGGGGTTTATTTATCATTGATAAAGAAGGAATTATTCAACATGCAACCATTAATAATTTGTCCTTTGGTCGTAGTGTAGATGAAACCCTACGGACTCTTAAAGCCATTCAATATGTGCAAAGTCATCCAGAAGAAGTTTGTCCAGCAGATTGGCAAGAAGGCGATAAAACCATGGTACCTGATCCGATTAAATCTAAAGTCTATTTCTCTGCTGTTTAACCTAATTTTCCTTGGCTTCTTCTGTTATTGCCTCAGCCTAAATTCAAGCTTTTTTTGGGTTGAGGTCGCTTATTTAAACCATTTAACTTGATAGGATTTATGGTAACTTCAACGGATTTTACTGGATTACTTAGCCCGCGTTTTTTTCAGAACTTTTTACCAATTCCTCCGACGAATAAGCTATCATTAGGAAGCATCGCCCCTGATTTTATTTTACCAGATATTACTAACAATTGTACCCTTAAATTATCAGATCACTTTAATCAAAAGCCTGTTATTTTAGCTTTTACGCGCATTTTTACGGAGAAGCAATATTGTCCTTTTTGTTATCCCCACATTATTAGTCTCAATCGGTATTACGAGAAGTTTCTTGAGCGAGGTATAGAAGTTTTAATGATTACTAGCACCGATGTTAAACAAAGTCAAATTGTTGTGCAAGATTTAGGGTTAAAAATGCCTTTATTGAGTAATCCTGATTGTCGAGTCTTTCGGATGTATCAGACAGGACAAGCATTAGGCGCACCTCTTCCAGCGCAGTTTGTGTTAGATAAAACTGGAAAGATACAATATAAACATTTATTTTCATTCCTTGATCATAATGCCAGTGTTGATAAATTATTACTGAAAATTTCCTAATTCTCATCTAAGAAAACACAGCAATTACGGCCTTTTTTTTCGCTTGGTATAAGGCTTTATCTGCTGCTGTAATTAAAGTTACTGATGACATTTCTACTGTAGGAATAAGGCTGGCAATACCAACACTTAATGTAAGATGACCACTCACTTTAGAGCAGTGATGAGGGATTTTTAATTTTTCAATTTCATTGCTAATTAATTGAGCAACTTTTTTAGCCCCTTTCCCATCAGTATTAGGCAAAATAATGATAAATTCTTCTCCCCCATAACGGGCCACTAAATCCCCTGATCGTTTGACTGTATTAGCGATGGTTTCGGCTAATGAAGAACGAATTTTTTCAGTAATTTTTTGTAACAGTAAACTTTTTCGTAAATTAGCTTGTAATGCTGCTTCTGATTGTTGTAGTTTATTATTTTGAGCAGCTAGTTGTAATTCCAGTTCTTTTCGTTGGGTAATATCTCGTACTGTAATGGCAAAACCATCCGCTAGTTTAACAGCAATAAAATGATACCAATTATTCTGTTGATTATGTTGATAATAAAAATCTTTTTCTAGGGGTTTTCCTGTTTCAACAACCTGTACAAATGAATCAAATAAATCAGAATCAAGTTTATGAAGAAACCGCTTCAGCATTAATTTCCCCATTAAATCTTCTTTTTTAATACCCAGACATTGAGAGATAATAGGATTTACTAATAAACAACGAAAATCTCCAATTTCTCCAGTTACATTGCGGACAGACTGTAAAGCAGCAACCCCATCTAAGGAACTATTTAAAACACTATTAATTAAGGCGCGAGATTGATATAAAACTTCCTCTGTTTCTCGGCGTTTTTCAATTTCTTCTTGTAGTTGTTGTTCTTTTTCTTTACGTTTTTCTATCTCCTGTATTAACTGTTTTTTCTGTCTTTGAATGGTTAATTGATTTTCAATTCTAGCGATAACTTCTTCCGGTTGAAAGGGTTTAGTAATATAATCAACTCCACCTAATTCAAACGCTTTTATTTTGTTAAAGGTTTCATCTAAAGCACTGACAAAAATTACGGGAATATCTTGAGTTTTTGGATTAGTTTTTGGCTTTTCACAAACTTCATAACCATCCATTTCTGGCATTTTAATATCTAATAAAATTACATCGAGGGAGGTAGACTGAGCGGACATTAAGGCCAGATTACCATTAATTGCTTTTCTGACATTATAACCCTTATCAGTTAACATTTTATCTAAGACGCGCAGATTTTCCGGCTTATCATCAACAATTAAAATATCCCCTGATAAAGTTTGTTTAGTTTCAGAATTATTCATTTGACTTGCTTGATTAATCCTAAGATTTGATCAACACGAAAATCATTAACTAAGTCCCTTAAAGCTTCAGATAAATTCTGCTCTGTTGGAGGAATTTTAGCAATCAGACTTAACATAAGTTTATCATCTAAGTTGATCCCTGCTTCTTCTAACTGCCCTAACCATTCAGCAGACATCACTTTTAAATCTTTTGCTTGAAGCGTATAATTATCTTCTGGGCTTTGGGATTCCTTCGTTTCCTCATAAATATAACGCACTCCCAAATGTTTAGCCATAGTTTCAAAGATAACTGATTCTTTAAAGGGTTTTCTGATAAAATCATCACAACCGGCCGAAAGTACCACCGCTTTTTCTTCTTCTAAAACACTTGCTGTTAAGGCAATAACTGCGGTTGCATTACCTTTAGTTGTCCCTCAAGCTCATCTAAAAGGTTATAGAGGTCAAAATTGGAGGGGTTAAGGGTGATTTTCCCCGCTTCAATTTTTGACAGATCTAAAATATTATTAATTAAAGTCAGTAAATATTCTCCACTGCGGTTAATAATGGTGGCATTTTCTTGATTATCTGGGGAAAGAGTTTGGGAACGAGTCATCAATTGAGAAAAGCCCAAAATAGCATTAAGTGGAGTTCTTAATTCATGACTCATATTAGCAATAAAGGCACTTTTTGCTTGGTTAGCAGTATCAGCTTTTTCTCTAGCATTTTCTAGTTCATAAGTCCTTTCTTTGACTTTCATTTCTAGGTTTTCAAAGGACTCTTTTAATTGAGATGCCATTAAATTAAATGAATTTGCTAGTTCTCCTAATTCGTCATTACGTTTAATTTCTACTGTATTATTCCATTGTCCTTGAGCAATATTTTTAGCAGCATTATTTAATTTTGAAATTGGTTCAATTAGCCAACGCGATATCACAATTCCTATGAGTATTGAAATGATTAAAGCAGCAATTGATAAAATAATTGTTCTGTAAGTATTGGCGTTAACTTCTGCCATAAAATCAGACTCAGGAATCACGGTTATAATCAGCCATTTCAATCCATATTTATCGCCAAAAGGTTGAATTTTCGTAAAATAACATTTACCTTCCTGACAAAATTTAAGTTCTTTTTTCTGATTAATATATTGTAAATCCTTAAAATATTCTGCCAAATATTTAGCTGTAATGACTATTAATTTATTATCCGTTTCTTGAGGTTCTAATCTTTTAATCTTAGCGACTATTTCCTGCTGTTTTAATATAAATTTATAAGGAGGTTTGCCATCAGAACGAGCAATTAATAAATCATTTTGAGTTTCAACAATAAAAATTTGTGCTGAAGGAGTAATATTAATTGATTTTAAGTATTTACTAATTCCATGTAGGAGTAGCTAAATAATTAGTTAAATAAAGGTCAAGGCGATTACCAGTTTCTTCTATTAATTGATTAGCTAAATTTTCAACGGCTTTCTGTCCATTTTTAAAAGAAAGATAACCTACTAATCCTACGGTTCCCACAATTTGCAGCACAAAAGGAACAATAAAAACAATTTGTAAAGAAAATTTACTTAAAATATACTTGAAAAAGTTGAGTTTCATGATTAATTATTCATTGATAATTGATGAATCCTATTCTATCTCTTTAATTAAAGAAATGATCCAAGCTGCCCCTAAACTGATCCATATTATCAATTCTAACCATTTAATCCAAGAAGAAGATATCCACCAATCTTTAAATAAACTCAGCCGAAAATTTGACCAATATGCCTTAATCTGACTTTTCCACTTTGAGGGACTATCTTGAGATTTATAAGACCAATTAATTATAGACAATAAAAAAGGTAAGCCGCCAACTTTAGCACTCATTAATAGATGGAATGCTAAACTAATAATAAGCATCAGCCAGGCAATTAGATGTCCATAATACCAACCATGATTAAGTTCTCCATTTGGCAGCCATTTTTCATCCATCATTTTGCCAGTAAACACCGCAAAGGTTAAAGAAAACAGAATTATTGTATTAACCAACCGATGGAGATGATACCACCAACCTTTTTGATTGATTTTGGTTATTTTTTCCCAACTATTAGTTTGAATTAATCGCTTTTGTCCACGATGAAAAGCATAAAACACTAACAAAGGGAAAATCAACAATGTCCATAAACCAAAAGTGCCATGAATGCCTTCAATTTCGTCAAATTTAGGTAGTGGAATTTGTCCCCATCTACCATCATAAACATCATAAGTCCAATAGGCTGTTAATAAGGCTAAAATCGTAAAAACAGCAGTTAAGCCATGAATAATCCGTAAAACCAACGGTTGATAAGGTTGCCACATTTCAACAATAGATAATGAACAATGGATAATGGATAATTATAAACATTATCTAAAAAGTGCCTAGAACAGAAAAGATGATTTATCCTAAAATATAGTGACTCAATCTTGTTCTCCAAGACTATGACAGAAGATACCACGCCAAAAACTGCTGCTAAAGCCAAAAAAGAAAAGCCTCCCGCTCTTGAAGATAAACCCTTCACCGAATTTATGGAGCAACACTTTACCCCTACTCTAAAAGAAAGCTTAACCAAGCAAGGACTGACGGATGTTGAGTTATCCTTTACTAAAGCCCAAGTCTCCATTCCTGGGGGAATTTCTGATGACCCCTGTTGGCAAGTTATTGGCACTTGGAAAAATGGTCAGCGTCAGTTTAAGCTATATTTTCCTGAAGAAAGTATCACAGGACAAAAAGCCTTTTCCTATGCTGTCAATGGTAAATCTCCTAGTACCATTGAATCGTTTATGATTGATGAGCGAAAAATTACCCTAGATTTAATGGTGTTATATACCTTACAAAGGCTCAATGGGCAAAAATGGTTAACCCGAAATTAGGGTTAAACAATTCCATAATTCCAAACAACGGTAGGGGCGAACGGCCATTCGCCCCTACCGGAATTAAAGGGTAGAAAACTCACCCAAAATTTTGACTTCTGGTTCCAATAATAATGACCAATGAGACTGCACTTGTTCTTGGACATGATTAATAAGTCGGAAAATATCTTCCGCTTTAGCCTGACCACAATTAAGAATAAAATTAGCATGACGTTGAGACACCTCAGCATTTCCCACCCGATAGCCTTTTAACCCTAATTGTTCAATTAACCAACCCGCTGCATGGGGGCTAGGATTGCGAAACACACTACCACAGCTAGGTTTATCATAGGGTTGAGAACTCTTACGGGTTTGTAAATTATGTTGAGTCGTGGCCATCACCACCTCCCGACTCAAACCAGTTTGTAATTGGAATGTCGCTTCAATAACTAATCTTTTGCCACCCTGTAGAGACGAGGTGCGATAACTATAATTCAACGCTTCTGGAGTCAAGGTTTCTACTGTACCATCAGGGGAAGCCACCACCGCACTAACCAACGAGTCAGCCGCACATTGATTATGGGCCCCTGCATTCATCACCACAGCACCGCCGACGGTGCCAGGGATACCCACAGCCCATTCTAAGCCACTCCAGCCCCGTTTAGCTACTTGCCAAGCCAAACTGGCGATGGGTTGCCCGGCTGCCACCGTAACGAGGCCCATCTCCTCATTAAACTCACGGTGACGGAGATGACGGGTACTTAAGACTAACCCTTCAATACCGCGATCGCTAATTAACAAATTAGATCCGGCTCCTAATAACATCAAGGGTAAATCTTGTTGCTGAAACCATTCAAACGTTCCTTGCAACTCCTCCCAAGTACGGGGGGCTGCATACCATTGGGCCTTACCTCCCACTCGATAGGAGGTTTGAGGGGCCAGGGAAACATTAGGGTAAATTTGTCCAGAGGTGCCTGGAAGTTCAACGGGGGTATAAATTGGATAAAAAGCAGTGGTCATGGCTATTTGGACTCAATGAGGATCAACTGAGAAAGACGACTAAGGGTTGGGCCAATTGTTCCAAAGTTTTGTCAAAAACTTGGTATAGTTGGCAGTTTTGAGGAGTATGGTTGTGTTTTAATTGCCTGGGTAACGAGCAATCACTTGAGGAATAATCTGATTGAGATTTCCTGCCCCTAAAAACAGGACTAAATCACCTGGTTGAAGAATACCCTGTAAAACCTCAGTTAAGGTGCTTAAGGATGGCTCATACATCACCTGAGCATGATAATTATTCACCTCTTGGGCCAGGGTTTCCCCGTTAATGTTATACAGGTTAATCTCTCCGGCACTATAAATGTCTGTCAAAATGACACAATCAGCATTCTGAAAACAAGTGGCAAACTCCTTTAAAAAGGTGGCTGTACGACTATAACGATGGGGTTGAAAAATAGCAACCACACGGGAAACCGTCTTGCCATCCACTTTGGAACGAGCCGCTTCTAAAGTAGCTGCAATTTCACTGGGATGATGGGCATAATCATCAATAAAGGTAATGCCGTTACAGTGGCCCCGATCTTCAAACCGTCGTTTTGCCCCGGCAAACGTCAACAACCCATCAGCAATGACGGCAAACTCCAGACCTAACTTTCGTCCCACAGCCACCGCAGCCAGGGCATTACTAAGATTATGGTTTCCAGGAATCGTAATGCGTATTTGACCTAAACAGGTTCCCCGTTCCCACACTTGAGCCGTAGTGCCATCAGCATCAGAGCTAAGATTAGTAACGGTGTAATCTGCTCCCTTCTTGGGGTTAAGACTATAGGTGATAGCAGGGGTGAGTTGGGTGCTAACGGTTTCACAGTCGAGACAACCAATCAAAATGTCACATTGAGTTTCAAAAATTTGGAACGTCTTGACCACATCATCCAGGGTTTGATAGTGATCAGGGTGATCTAATTCAATATTAGTAACAATGCCAATATTTGGGTAATGTTTCGTTAAAGATCCATCGGACTCATCCGCTTCTGCCACCAGATAACCACTATCTCCTAAACGAGCATTGCCTTCCCAAGCGTCCACTTCTCCCCCAACAATAATAGTGGGATCAAGACCCGCTTTGAGGAGCATATAACCAATTAAACTACTGGTAGTGGTTTTTCCGTGAGTACCCGCCACCGCAATACTTTGATAATCCTTAATTAACGCCGCTAAAACGTCAGAACGGTGAAAAATAGGACAACCCTTTTCGTAGGCCGCCGCATATTCAGAATTACTATGGGCGATCGCCGTTGAACAAATAACTTGAGGTAAAGTTTCGTTAACGGGGAGAGTTCCCAACGCAACAGAAAATTTATGATTATCCTTGGTTGCTGTTTCAGTTGTTCCCGTCACTAGAACCGAAACAGTTTCCCGTTCTTGATGGGGTTGAAACAGTTCTAAATTACTGGCCTCTTGACGACTAAAAATATGGGCTCCAACTGCCTCTAACCGTTGAGTAATATGGGTTGAGCGCAAATCAGAACCAGAAACGGGAAGTTGCCGTTTGGCTAAAACATAAGCAAGGGCTGACATCCCGATGCCGCCAATGCCAATAAAATGAAAGGGTCGTCCACTAAAATCTACCGTTTTCACCGTTACCTCTCCTGACACACCACATAACTAGAGTAAAACCGATTGGTTATTAATTTACGGGCTATGATATCAAAAACTGACTCGTTGGTCATTAAAACAGCCCTGGTGCGTATTATTTACTTTGCACTCTCTAGAAGCAACTTCACCCAGAGAAGTTCCCGAACCCCTAGAATTGGCGGAATTTGAATCCTGATTCTGAGAAAGGAGAGTGGGTCTGTCAAAAATTCTCCGAAGACAAAAAAAAATCTTAGTTGGAGATCGAATTGCTTAACCTTTAGGGTATCATTGGGGTCATTAATAATGTTTTAATCTATTGAAGTAGGACATCGAGGGTAAGACGCAGTGATTAGAGTAGCGATCAACGGGTTTGGACGGATTGGACGTAACTTCTTACGGTGCTGGTTAGGGCGGGAAAATAGCCAATTAGAGCTAGTAGGGATCAATGATACTTCTGATCCCAGAACCAACGCTCACCTGCTCAAATATGACTCCATGCTCGGCAAATTAAATGCTGACATCGACGCTGATGATAATTCACTCATCGTCAATGGCAAAACCATTAAGTGTGTTTCGGATCGTAACCCCTTAAATTTGCCTTGGGCGGAGTGGGGTGTTGATTTGATTATTGAATCTACTGGGGTTTTTGTCTCAGAAGAGGGTGCTTCTAAACACATCGTTGCTGGAGCCAAAAAAGTCCTAATCACAGCCCCTGGTAAGGGCGGTAATGTGGGGACTTTTGTAGTGGGTGTCAACCACCAAGATTACGATCACGATCAGCACAATATTATCAGTAACGCCAGTTGTACCACCAACTGTCTCGCTCCTGTGGTGAAAGTGTTGAATGACAACTTTGGTATCATCAAAGGCACCATGACCACCACCCACAGTTACACTGGGGATCAACGGATTTTAGACGCAAGTCACCGCGATCTCCGTCGGGCGCGGGCAGCTGCTGTTAATATTGTTCCCACTTCTACTGGAGCAGCGAAAGCGGTTGCTTTGGTTATTCCTGAGATGGCAGGAAAATTAAATGGGATCGCTATGCGGGTTCCCACCCCTAACGTTTCTGTGGTTGACTTAGTGGCCCAAGTTGAGAAAAACACCATTGCTGAACAAGTCAATGATGTGTTAAAAGAAGCGGCTGAAGGCTCTATGAAAGGAATTATTGAGTACAATGATTTACCTTTAGTTTCCTCTGACTATCGGGGAACGGATTGTTCTGCCATCGTTGATGCTAGTCTGACGATGGTAATGGGTGGCGATATGGTTAAAGTGATTGCTTGGTATGACAACGAATGGGGTTACTCTCAACGGGTTGTTGACTTAGCTGAAGTCGTTGCTAAAAATTGGAAATAATCCCTTTATTTTCAGACGGCTCATTGTTGCTTAGAAGGCAATGATATTTAGGGGAAGGCTAATATTAGCCTTCCTTTTTTTATTAAATCAGAAAGCCGTAGCCCCTGCGGTTGCCCTTATTTTGTTAACTTACTTAAAAACAATGTCTAACCTCATTTCTCCCCCTCCTATTTACCGAGTTAGTCCCCTAAGTTGGATTAGAAAAAATCTGTTTAGTACCTGGTATAACAGTCTTCTAACTCTGATTAGTCTTTTCTTTTTATATAGGATTAGTTCTAATTTAATTATTTGGATTTTTACCCAAGCACAATGGAATGTCATTAGCTTAAATTTACGCTTATTTTTAGTCGGTCAATATCCCCTAGCTTTATTATGGCGAACTTGGACAACTTTGGCAATTATTATGGGGTTAGGTGGTTTTTCTTGGGGTATTTTAACCCGCAGTCAACCTTTATTTAACCCGATCAATTTAACAGGTTTAGGACTTATTGCCATTCTTTTCGCGTTATTAGCAATTCCTATTAGTATTTTATCGAGTTTGAAATTACTGGGAATGCTAATTTTGTTAGCTTTAATGGCATTCTTAGGACAAAAATTAAGACAAAAATTTCCCAGTTTAGGCACTTGGCTACCCCTATTATGGTTATCAACTTTTTTTGTTTTACTCTGGTTATTAGAAGGAGGATTATTTTTAAAACCCGTGAGATTAGATGATTTAAGTGGTCTAATTCTTACGGTTTTAACAGCAGTTGTTAGTATTGTTTTATCCTTTCCTTTGGGGGTTATATTAGCATTAGGAAGACAAAGCTCTTTACCTGTGATTCGTTGGTTATCTATCGCCTATATTGAAATAATACGAGGTTTACCTCTGCTTGGTATTCTCTTTATGGCTCAAGTTATGTTACCTTTAATTTTACCAGAAGGACTGCGTCTTGATCGGGTTGTTCGGGCAATTTCTGGATTTACTTTGTTTAGTGCGGCTTATTTAGCAGAAAATGTCAGAGGGGGCTTACAATCTATTCCTAAAGGACAAAAAGAAGCCGCCAAAGCATTAGGTATAAACCCATTTTTTGTTCTTGTTTTAGTGGTTTTACCCCAAGCATTGAAAACCGTTATACCTACCATTTTTGGTCAATTTATTAGTTTATTTAAAGATACTTCTTTATTGGCAATTGTGGGATTATCTGACTTATTAGGAATGTCTCGTTCTATTTTAGCTAATCCGAAATTTATTGGCAGTGATGGAGAAGTTTACTTATTTGTTGCTATGATTTATTGGTGTTTTTGTTATTCGTTATCTTGGATCAGTCGCAGATTAGAAAAATAAACTTATTTCCCAACAACCATTAGTTTTTTAGCAATTTTTTGATTAGATAACAGGGTTTAATTAATTGCGTTACATTTCTTTAACATTTTAAGCAATGATCGTCGTAATAACCTAAACTGTTGTGAAGGTTCTTGTTTAACAAATCAACTTTACCCTATGACATCTCTTGCCCCCCACACCAAAGCCAAAGCCCTCAAACCTGGTAGTCGTCGCCCTGCAAAAGAACTCTGTAGCGAGTGTGGGTTATGCGATACATATTATGTGCATTATGTCAAGGAAGCTTGTGCCTTTCTTAACCAACAAATTGCCGAACTTGAAACCATTGCTCACGGAAAAAGTCGCAATTTAGAAGACGAAAATGATTGGTATTTTGGTGTCCATCAAGAGATGATGGCAGCACAAAAAAAACAACCCATTGAAGGCGCACAATGGACAGGAATTGTGAGTACCATTGCCTGTGAAATGCTAACAAAGGGAATGGTTGAAGGGGTGGTTTGTGTGCAGAATACGAAAGAAGATCGTTTTCAACCCATGCCTGTGATTGCGAGAACCCCTGAAGAAGTTTTAGCCGCAAAGGTTAATAAACCTACCTTATCCCCTAATTTATCTATTTTAGAACAGATAGAACAATCAGGGATGAAACGCTTATTAGTAATTGGAGTGGGTTGTCAAATTCAAGCCTTACGGGCAGTGGAAAAAGAATTAGGATTAGAGAAGCTTTATGTATTAGGAACTCCCTGTGTGGATAATGTTACCCGTGAAGGTTTACAACTGTTCTTAGAAACCACAAGTAAATCCCCTGATACGGTGGTACATTATGAATTTATGCAAGATTTTCGAGTGCATTTTAAACATAAAGATGGTTCGATTGAAAAAGTCCCTTTCTTTGGACTAAAAACCAATAAACTCAAAGATGTTTTTGCCCCTTCTTGTATGAGTTGTTTTGACTATGTTAACTCTTTGGCTGATTTAGTCGTCGGTTATATGGGGGCAGAATTTGGCTGGCAATGGATCATGGTTCGTAATGACACCGGACGGGAAATGTTAGCCTTAGTTCAAGAGCAACTTAACACCAAACCTGTCATCTCAAAAGGGGATCGAAAACAAGCCGTACAACAAAGTATTCCTGCTTACGATCAAGGGGTAACATTGCCGATGTGGGCAGCAAAATTAATGGGAGTCGTCATTGAAAAAATAGGGCCAAAAGGGTTAGAATATGCCCGTTTTTCCATTGATTCCCATTTTACCCGTAATTATTTATATGTGAAACGCAATCATCCAGAAATCTTAGAATCCCATGTTCCTGATTATGCTAAAAACATTGTCTCTCAGTACCAATTACCTGAGAACTAATAATTGTATCCAGGTTAAAACCTGATACTATGAAAGCAAAGGCTGTCTACACAGCCTAATTATCAATAATTAAGATAAAATAGTCTAACAAGGCTCAAAATTTAATCATGATTGTACCCACTCCTACCCAACCCCAACCCCTCAATATTCCCCCTCGGTTATTATTAGGCCCTGGGCCATCAAATGCGAACCCTCGTATTTTGTCAGCCATGAGTTTGCCTGCTATTGGTCATCTCGATCCTTTCTATTTAGAAATGATGGATGAGATCCAAACTTTATTAAGGTATGTCTGGCAAACTAATAACCCCCTAACTATTTCTGTGAGTGGGACAGGAAGCGCAGGAATGGAGGCGAGTTTAGCTAATGTAGTCGAACCTGGAGACGTGGTTTTAGTGGGGGTTATGGGCTATTTTGGCCATCGTTTGGTAGATATGGCTACCCGTTACGGGGCAGATGTCAGGAAAATTAGTAAACCTTGGGGTCAAAATTTTAGTTTAACGGAATTAAAACAGGCTTTAGAAACCCATAAACCTGCTATTTTAGCCTTAGTTAATGCGGAAACTTCTACCGGGGTCAGACAACCCTTAGAAGGGGTGGGAGAGTTATGTCGAGAATACAATTGTTTATTATTAGTTGATGCTGTTACCAGTTTGGGGGGAGTTCCCTTTCATGGCGATCAATGGGGTGTTGATTTAGCTTATAGTTGTAGTCAGAAAGGGTTAGGATGTCCCCCAGGACTGTCACCTTTTACGATGAGTCCTCGCGCTTGGGATAAGTTGCAAAATCGCAAAAATCCTGTGTCTAATTGGTATTTAGATATGAACCTTTTAAGTCAGTATTGGGGAGAACCGAGAAAATATCATCATACGGCCCCCTGTAATATGAATTATGGGTTAAGAGAAGCGTTAGCCTTGATTGTAGAAGAAGGGTTAGAAAATTGTTGGCAACGACATCAAAAAAATGCTGAATTATTATGGGAAGGTTTAGCAGCTTTAGGGTTAGTTTGTCATGTAGAACAAGAGTTCCGTTTGCCGACTTTAACAACAGTTCGTATCCCTGATGGTGTCGATGGAAAAACAGTTTCTAAAAGACTTTTAAATGAGTATAATATCGAAATTGGTGGCGGTTTAGGGGAATTAGCAGGTCAAGTTTGGCGCGTCGGTTTAATGGGTTATAATTCTCGTCCTGAAAATGTCTTATTACTCTTAGAAGCTTTGAAAAAAGTTTTGTAGGTACATTTTTGACAATCAATTAGCTATCGGTAGGTTAGTATGATTAAAAGTATTATCTTCTAAGCATTATCTTTGACCGAAAATTTGGGTACAAGCCCCGTCCTAAGCGCGATAGGGTCGGACGGTTTTTTATGGAGATGTTGTCAATTTAATTAATTTTGTGTTATTATTTTGATACAAGGTAAAATAGTGTCAAAATGTTCGTACTCGAATATAAAGTCAAGCCAAAGCCACATCAAATAGAATCCATTAATGAGGCGATTCGGACAACTCAATTTGTCCGTAATAAAGTCCTTCGTTTTTGGATAGACAATCGTGGTGTAGGCAAGACTGAGTTATTCAGATACAACACTAGACTTAGAAAAGAGTTTAAGTTTGTCAATGATTTAAACTCTCATGCTTGCCAAACTGCGGTTGAGAGAACGTTAAGAGCAATCACTCGTTTCTTCGATAACTGCAAGAATAACGTTAAAGGTAAAAAAGGGTATCCTAAGTTTAAAAAACATTCTCGTTCGGTTGAGTATAAAGTCTCTGGATGGAAACTATCAGAGGATAAACGCCATATTACTTTTACAGATAAAAAGAGTATTGGTGGGTTGAAATTGATAGGTTCTAGGGATATTAACTATTATCAACCTGAACAGATTAAACGGGTTAGGATAGTTAAACGTGCAGATGGATATTATGTTCAATTTTGCATTAAACTAGACCCTAGAGATACCGTTAACCATTTAAGTCCTTCTCAACAAACCACTGGTATTGATGTTGGTTTAAAGTTTTTCTTGGTAGATAGTCAAGGCAATAAAGTTAATTGTCCTCAGTATTATAGAAAATCAGAAAAACGACTAAATCGACTTAACCGCAAAAAGTCTAAAAAGTATCGTAAAGGAATTAAACAATCCCGTAATTATCACAAAGCCAGACAACGTTATGCCCGTAAACATTTAAGAGTAAGTAGGCAGCGAACAGAGTTTGTCAAGAGTGTGGCACTCCGCTTAATCAAGTCTAACGACTTAGTAGCCTATGAAGACTTAAATATTAAAGGTATGGTTAAAAATCGTCGTTTAGCTAAGTCAATAACAGATGCAGGATGGTCTACTTTTAGGCAATGGTTAGAGTATTTTGGGGATAAATATAGCAAAATAACGATTGCTGTGTCGCCACATAATACCTCTCAAAATTGTTCTAATTGTGGAAAAAAAGTGCAGAAGTCTCTATCAACTCGAACTCATGTTTGTCCCCATTGTGAATATACAGATTGTCGTGATAGAAATGCGGCTTTAAACATCTTGCAAAAGGGATTAAGTAGGTTGGGGCGCAGCCAAACTCACGCTTCAGGAGAGATTCCCTCTTGGCTAGTTGGAGAAATCCTGCTGGCTAACGGAGACTCGTTGAATGAAGAATCCCCTCGCCGTGATAGCAGGGGCGAACGTCAACAGACTTAGAAGTTAAGTTAAGCTCAATATTGAGTCAGAAAAACAATTTCATACAAAATAAAGGTGATCAGATGAAACAAATTCATAAAATCTTAGCAGGAGCAGGTCTTACCGCATTGGGAGCAGTCGGCACCAAAGCGGCAGTCGATTATTTTCGTAATCGAGGAGAAGAAAAGGTAATTGATGAATCTCAAGGCGATCAAGAGATTTCTGCTCCCGAACAAGAAGTGGCTTATGTTGTGGTTAAAGCTGATTCGGTTCAAGACTTCCTTGATACCAGTTTTGGTGACGCAGGTCGTTATATTCCCAATCGTCCTCCCAAAATTTTTGAGTATCAAGGAGAAAGTTATATGGTAATTTGGGCCAGGGATAATAAGCAAGAAAAAAACCAAATGCTCGTATTTCAATATACCGACGAAGGACGAGATATGATTGCTAGTGTCGGTTACACTCCTGAAAAAACTGACTACAATTTGCAACTCTCCGCTACTCCCTTTGCAGTAGAAATTAATGAACAAAAACTAGAATCGGGTAAAGGAGAGACTCAGGGAACTGATCATGTAGATTTTGTCCTAGCCTAATTTTTCTGGCTCTTCTAGCCTCTGTTAAAACTTAACTAACGGAACCATCCTAGTCAATTTATAGGGAAAAAACATGAGTTTATTTGAGCAAGTTCTTAGTGCCATTAATGAGCCAACCAAACAAGCGAATCCAACGCAACTATCACAAATTATCGACATGGTAGAACAGTTATCTCAGATTGGAGATGTGGATAATCAAAAGCGTCAAGTTATTACTTCGATTGTGGGAAAATATGTGAGGTCTGCTTTAAAAGAAAAACAGCAAACCCAAGGAATTGAAGAAGCAGAAACGGTTATCGAAAAGTATAGCGGAATCTCACCCAATGCCGACGCAGTGAACGCTGTCATGACTCCTCAAAAACAACAACAGATGGCAGAAGAAGCCGCAACTTCTACCGGAATCAACAGAGACGTGATTGAATCGATGCTGCCGACGCTAATTCCTGTCGTCCTACAATTGTTGCAAACAGGCGCAACCAAAGTTAGGAATCCAGGGCAGGTAAATAATTCTGTTCTCCAGAGTTTTCTTGATACAGATGGAGACAAAGATGTCGATATCGCCGACGCTCTATCTTTGGCCAAGCGATTTCTCTCTAATTAAAGGAAGTGGGGCAGTCCTGCGGATCTTATCTTAGAAAATTAGCAACGTCTGCCTCATTTCTCATAAAATCAAATATATTTAACATAAAACACCCTTTAGCACTAAAGCCCTAAATTTAGTTGACTTTATCGTTGGCCTTTATACATAATTATAAATAATATTTTTTGTCAAAGTCATTTTTATAATAATGTTTGATAATATCTTAACTCCTAAACGGACTGATGATGGTTCTTATACCTTTTTTTCAGAAGAATTTAACGAATTATTTCACTCCCATTCAGGGGCCAAACAAGAAGCACAATATAAATTTAGTGAACCCTGTCAATTAAAAGAAAAAGCCTCAAGTAAAAACACCTTAAAAATCCTAGATATTTGCTACGGATTAGGGTATAATAGCGCGGCAGCCTTAGAAACAATTTGGTCAGTTAATCCCCATTGTCAGATAGAATTAATTGCCTTAGAAAAGGATCAAACTGTTCCCTTACAAGCCATTTCCCATCAATTACTAAACAGTTGGTCATCTCCTGTTGTTGAATTTTTAAAGATTTTAGCCCAAACTCAGGAAATTAACAACAATATTCTAAATGCTAAACTTTTATTAGGAGATGCCAGACAAACCCTAAGAACCGAATCTGCAATAAATGCAATAGATGCTATTTTTTTAGACCCCTTTTCTCCTCCAAAATGTCCCCAACTGTGGACAGTAGAATTTATGGAATTAATTGCTCAATGCTTAGACAAAGATGGCTATTTAGCAACCTATTCCTGTGCAGCTTCTGTGCGAAATGCCTTACAATTGGCAGGATTAAAAATTGGGGCAACCAGAAGTGTCGGCAGGCGATCGCCTGGAACTGTTGCTAACTGGACAGGGGAAAATTTACCCCCTTTATCTCCACAAGAAATAGAACACTTAAACACTCGCGCAGCTATTGCTTATCGAGATCCTAATTTAGAAGATTCAGCAGCAATAATTCATCAGCGAAGACAGACAGAACAAGAAAATAGTAATTTAGAACCTAGTAGTCATTGGAAAAAACGATGGATCAATCAAACTTGAAAAGCCATAAATAAAATCCAGATATAAGTTAAAATGAGGGAAGCTATCTAATTCTCTAATTTAGATTATTTTTACCTAATCCTAAAGTCAGTGGATATTTTTGGAAGTTCCGAACCCGCTAGAATTCTTGTCGTTGACGATCACCCTTTTAGCCGTGTCATGGCGGTAGATCTCCTCACAACTGAAGGGTATAATGTTTTAGACCATGAGGGAATCTCAGACGTTTTGACAGAGGTTTTGGCCAGTTCTCCTGACCTAATTTTAATGGATATCAAAATGCCTAACTATAATGGCTTTGAGGTCTGTCAACAGTTAAAACAAGATAAGCGTACCCGTTCTATTCCCATCATTTTAATGAGTGTGTCTGATGATAATCAATCTCGCCTCAAAAGTCAGGAAGTCGGAGCAGATGGGTTCATGAGTAAACCCTTAGAACGGATGCTCATTTTGCCTGAAATTGAACTATTGATTCAACGAAAGCGGCTTTATGAATGGCTAGAACAGATACAACAGGTTTTATTTTTAATTTCTAAAGCCATTGATAAACGTTACGCCGTAGACGAATCATCTTGTATTAGATTCGATCAATTAGCACAGGAATTTGGAGAATATCTCACCCTTACCCCGGTAGAAATTAATGACCTCATTTTAGCTTCCCATCTTCATGATATTGGCACCGTTGCGATTCCTGATGCAGTGATGATGAAACAGGGAAAATTAAATGAAGAGGAGCGAGAATTAATTAAACAACACGTTTTAATTGGGGAAGAAATTTGTCGTCCCATGCAAAACCGTCGAGGTATTGCCCAAATTATTCGTCATCATCATGAACGGTGGGATGGTAGCGGTTATCCTGATGGTTTGGTGGGGGAAACGATCCCCAAATTAGCCCAAGTATTTCAGATTTTAGATATTTATGAGGCCTTAACCAGTCAACGACCTTATAAACAGGCATTTAGCCCCCAAGAAGCCCTAAAAATTATGACTGAAGAAGCCGAGAAAGGATGGCGTAATGAGGAGTTAGTACAAAAGTTTGTGAAGTTTATCCATGAAACACAAATGAAAGGGGACTAAGGGAAAGTTTTTGGAGCGGAGTATAAATCTCGGTTCCAAAAACAACTTCTGACTTCTGACTTCTGACTTCGTTAAAAGTCCCCGTCCCCTGATCCTATTTTAAAGAAAAACTAAGGCTTCTTGAATGGTCTTGTTGTAGATAATTCGTCCTGGAGTGGTACGAACAAATTGAGAAATCGCCTCTCCATTGAGTTCTCTGACTCTACGTTCTCGATAATGTTTAACGACAATAACATTATCACCATCTTCAAAGGTTTCTGTTTTCAAGACTTCCTTATCTGGTTTGTCCGTAACAATTTCCTCATTGGGATTGTCACAACGCAACCAAACAAATGCGTGTAAATCTACATTACCCTGCTCATAAGCTCTGATCGCATCATCAATATTACTAAAATAGCGACCACTGCCTTTTTGGGCCTTGGGATTTTCTGCGGTTAGGTAATAACAGCCTAATACCATATCCTGAGATGGAGCCACAATGGGTTTACCCGTCGCCGGAGACAAGATATTATGACAAGCTAACATCAATAGTCTGGCCTCAGCTTGGGACTCTAAGGACAAAGGAACGTGAACCGCCATTTGATCCCCGTCAAAGTCAGCGTTAAACGCCGGACAGACCAAGGGATGTAGCTGAATGGCACGACCTTCGACTAAAATCGGCTCAAAGGCTTGAATTCCTAAACGGTGTAAGGTGGGGGCGCGGTTTAGCATGACAGGGTGTCCTGTAATTACCTCTTCTAGCACATTCCAAACACTGGGATCACCTTTGACAATTAATTTTTTGGCTGCCTTGATATTATTCACTAACCCCAAGCGAATTAAACGGTGAATCACAAAAGGTTGGAATAATTCGATGGCCATTTCACGGGGTAAACCACATTGATAAATCTTTAGTTTTGGCCCGACCACAATAACAGAACGACCGGAATAGTCTACCCGTTTTCCGAGGAGGTTTTGACGGAAACGCCCTTGTTTTCCTTCAATAATATCCGAGAGGGATTTTAAGGGACGATTATTAGCCCCAACTACCGTCCGTCCCCGTCGTCCATTATCAATTAAAGCATCGACAGCTTCTTGTAACATCCGTTTTTCGTTACGGACAATGATTTCTGGGGCGAGAATTTCTTGTAAGCGGGCCAGACGATTATTCCGGTTAATTACCCGTCGATATAAGTCATTGAGGTCAGAAGTAGCAAAACGACCCCCATCCAACTGTACCATAGGGCGTAAGTCTGGCGGAATGACAGGAATTACCTCTAAAACCATCCATTCTGCTTGGGAACCCGTAGCAATAAAGTTATCAATTACCCGTAGGCGTTTAATTAATTTAGCCCGTTTTTGTCCCTTACTTTCGTTAATTTCTTCTCGCAGTTTTTCGGCTACTTCTTCGAGGGGAATTTCTTGCAGTAACCTTTGAATTGCTTCTGCGCCAATTCCCACTTCTATGCCGTATAATTCCGAATCTTCAGCATAGATTTGATCTTCAATTTCAATCCACTGATCTTCAGTTAAGAGTTGCTTATATTGTAGGTTACTGGCATTTCCGGGATCGAGTACCACATAGGCATTAAAATAGACGATTTGTTCTACGTCTCTTAAGGCCATATCTAGTAAAATACTCAGGTAACTGGGAATCCCCTTCAGATACCAGACATGAGTAACAGGGGCCGCTAATTTAATAAAGCCCATGCGATGACGACGCACCCGACATTCTGTGACTTCTACGCCACAACGTTCACAAACAATGCCCCGATGACGCACTCGTTTGTATTTTCCACACCAACATTCCCAGTCTTTAGAAGGGCCAAAGATGCGTTCACAGAACAATCCGTCCATCTCTGGTTTGAGGGTTCGGTAGTTGATGGTTTCGGGTTTGGTGACTTCTCCCACCACCACCCCATTGGGAAGACTTCTTTCTCCCCATTGACGAATCCTTTCTGGGGAGGCTAACCCAATTTTGACATAGTCAAATCTTGTATCTGCTGCTGGTTTCATGTTTGATGGTTCTAAAAAAGTGGAAGACTGTTAGGATAGGATAGAATGGTTAGCATGGGTAACAATTCTATCAATGGGTAAAGGGTTGAAGAATTGACCTCAAGACAGACTTAATCAACAATGTTCATCTTAAAGATATCTTTGGGGTGGATCATCATTACTCCCATAAGCTGGCTTTCCAGGTTCGACACTGAAAGTTAATTATAGGTCAAATTTTAATTATACAATTTTTTAGCCTGAGTTGGCCGGCCAACAAGGCTGATTGCTTGATTGGGCTAGGGAATATAATGGACGAAGGGAGAACAGTCGAAGCAATTGCTTGAGGATGGGTCAGGTATTAGGGTAAAACCCTTCTTGACTCAGAATAATCCTGTTAGTCGATTCTAGTTCTTGCCAGAGGCACTCAATCCGGGTATAGGCTTCTTCCGACGAAATCTTGCCTCCTGTATGAAGACTGGAAATGAAACCGATTTTTTGCGAAAATTCCTGTAAATTTGCATTAAACAGCAAGGTTTTATCGGTTAAGACTCCATGATAGGGATAGAGGGGATAAAGAAAATTTTGCTCGCTGACTCGTTTTTGATCTTCCATTGTACTGTTTGCCATCAAGTATATTTCTATTGTAGTTTACCCACTTTTAACCTCATGTTAATCCTAAATTAATCTAAAAACAACTTAAACTTTTTAAAAGTGTTAATAATAGGGAACTTTTACAGCGACGAACCTATTTTAATAGCATCAATAAAATTCTTGGTTTATGATTATAAAAAACTTGAAAAATTAGCTTATTTAACTATCAAGTAAATCTAAGGTAATTAGTTGGACATAAATAGACAATGTTGTTTTAACAAATATTAATAAGACTTAAAGCCTTTTCTGTTCCCTGTTTTCCGTTGCCTAACCTCACAGTTAACTTTAATTTTGTCCGACTACTTATCTGTAAACCTAAAATTAAGTAACCTCCAAAACTGATTTAGCCATGACCATTATCCATCGTCCCATCTGGTCATTGACTCCTCAAGAAGTTTACACCAGCCTTAAAACTTCTGGCCAAGGACTATCAGAAATGGAAGCCGTAACTCGATTAAAAGAGCAAGGCTTCAATGAACTGCCCGAACCTCCCCATCGTCCCTTATTATTGCGTTTTATTGATCAATTAATCCATTTTATGGCCCTACTGCTGTGGGTAGCGGGTATTTTAGCCTTTATTTCCCAGACTCCCCAATTAGGTTGGGCTATTTGGGCTGTTATTTGGATCAACGCTATCTTTAGTTTTGTACAAGAATATCAAGCAGAACGGGCTTTAACCGCCTTAAAAAAGGTCTTACCCTCCCAAGTCAAAGTTTACCGAGACGAAACCCTGCAAGTCATCAATGCCAGGGAATTAGTTACAGGGGACGTGATACAACTCGAAGAAGGCGATCGCATTTCGGCTGATGCTCGTTTAGTCTCGGCTCAAAGTCTTTATCTCGATGTTTCCATCTTAACCGGAGAATCTTTACCCATTGCCAGATATACCGAGCCTATCTTAACAGAAAACCTCCGGCCGTCCGATGTTCCCAACTTAGTCTTAACAGGTTCTACCGTAGCTGCGGGGAGGGGTATAGCCGTCGTTTATGCCACTGCCTCACGCACAGAATTTGGTCATGTGGCCCACCTTACCACCCAGGTGAAACGAGAAACAAGCACCCTAGAAGTTCAAATTACTCGCATTGTTCGGCTGATCACCGCCTTAGCCCTGAGTATGGGAACTTTGGTTTTTTTGCTGACTCATTGGTTAGTGGGCATGGAAACCAAAGAAAGCTTTATTTTTGCCATTGGTATTATCGTCGCCTTTGTCCCGGAAGGACTGTTACCCACTGTCACCCTAGCCCTGGCCATTGGGGTAAAACGCATGGCTAAAGCTAATGCCCTGGTGCGTCGTCTCTCTGCTGTTGAGACTTTAAGTGCGACAACCGTTATCTGTACCGATAAAACCGGAACCCTGACCAAAAATGAGATGACTGTTCGCGCATTATGGGCTTCAGGACAAGAAATAGCCGTCACAGGGGTAGGCTATGACCCCACGGGAGAGGTTAAAATACCGCCCCATTTAACCGCTAATTGGCAGGTTAACTTATTATTGGCCGGTGCGGCTTTATGTTCCAATGCCAGATTAATTCATCCGGCCGGGCCTAGTTATTGGCAAGAAATTGGTGATCCGACAGAGGCCGCCTTATTAGTAGTGGCACTGAAAGGGGGCTTAAATTTAGAGGAATTACACCAACAGGCCCCCCGACAGCGAGAAATTCCCTTTGACTCCCGACGACGCTTAATGACAGTTGTCTTAGACTGGCAGTTAGTCCAAATTTGGCCCAATGACTTTCCTTATTTAAGCTTTACTAAAGGTTCGCCCCTGGAAGTAATTGGGCGTTGTCCTCACCTATTAAAAGATGGTCAGTTATTGCCCATGAATGAAGACCAAAAAGCGGAAATTCGGACAGCTAACGATCATTTGGCCAGTCAAGGTTATCGGGTGTTAGGAGTCGCTACCCGTAAGGGAGGAGAAGAACTATTAACGGAAGATCCTCAGGAATTAGAGCAAAATCTCATCTTTTTGGGCTTAGTGGCCATGTTTGACCCCCCGCGTCCCGAAGTAACAGAAGCACTGGCCCGTTGTCATCAGGCGGGCATTAAGGTGACAATGGTAACAGGAGATTATGGGGTCACAGCAGAAGCGATCGCCCTTCGCATTGGGCTAATTACAGGTAAAGCAAGAATTGTCACAGGAGAAGGGTTAGGACACCTCTCTGATGCCCAATTACGTCAAATTTTACACCTGAGAAACGGACTGCTATTTGCTCGCATGATGCCTGAGCAAAAATTACGCATTGTTCAAGCTTATAAAGATTTGGGTCATGTGGTTGCAGTGACGGGAGATGGGGTGAATGATGCCCCAGCGTTACGAGCTGCTAATATTGGTATTGCGATGGGTTTAAGTGGCACTGATGTGGCCCGAGAAGCGGCTGATATTGTGTTGTTAGATGACAATTTTGCCACAATCGTTAGTGCGGTGGAACAAGGACGGGCCGTTTATCAAAATATTCGCAAGTTTATGACCTATATACTGTCATCTAATATGGCGGAAATTGTGCCATTTTTTGCGATGGTTGCCTTCAAAATTCCCCCTGCTTTGGTGATTTTACAAATTCTGGCGATTGATTTAGGAACAGATATGATTCCTGCCTTGGCTTTAGGGGCAGAACTGCCAGAAGCAGGTACAATGGATCAACCCCCCCGTTCTCCTAAAAAGTCTTTGTTAGATGGGGCTTTATTGGCTCGCGCTTACGGATTTTTGGGTGTAATTGAGGCAATAATTGGAATGACAGCCTTTTTTGTGGTTTGGTGGAGTCATGGTTATGGTTTCAGGGAATTACAAGCCCTCAGCCCCGCTATTTTATCCCATTCGGCCGATGCTGCAACTATGGCTCTTTATGCTCAAGCGACAACGGCAACATTGGCCGCGATCGTTGCCTGTCAAGATGGTAATGTTTTTGCCTGTCGTTCGGAACGAGTTTCTATTTTTAGATTGGGGTTTTTTAGTAATCGTTTAATTTGGTTAGGCATTGCCATAGAATGGTTATTAATCCTTTCAATTATTTATATTACTCCCCTACAAAAGATTTTTAGCACTGCGCCTTTATTGCCTTGGCAATGGTTAATGTTGTTGACTTGTCCTTTATTGTTATTAGGGGCTGAAGAATTACGAAAAGTCTTTGTATATCGATTAAAACAGTCATGATTTGCTTGAAAATAAATTGAATTTATTGGGGTAATTCACCAATTAATAATGAATAATTACCTCCCTCAAAACTTTTGAGATCAAACAGATTCACAGTTCAGGTATTTTGTCAATCTATTAAATTGCTGAGATCAATTTCAGTTAACTGGCCATTTTGTAAATGATTGATAGTTGTTTCTATCCATAAACAATAATCCTGTTCATAAAGAGAAGATTTGATATCTGTTAAGCTTTCTGGTAATTGAGTTGTCATATAATTAAGAGCATTCTCTATTTTTAATTAGAAAATATTTTTAGAAAAACTATCAAATTCATCTTGTCTAAGTTTTGCTCTAGTCTAATGTGTTAAGATAGCATAGTGTATCTTATAACGATTCCCAAAAAAGAATTAACATGGATTCTCTATTAACTGTATTGAGTTGAAAATCAAATATGAAGCGTATGAGAGGAGATAATTAATGGCTTCCATTAAGGCTAATATTCCAGATGAACAACTTCAAAGGTTACAAAAATTAGCTCAGGAAAATCAGATCTCCCCTGAAGATTTATTAAGTTCGAGTATAGAAGATTGGTTGAATTCTCCGAAGAAAGACTGTACTGAGGCAGCAAACTATGTACTCAAAAAGAATGCTGAACTCTATCGTCGTTTAGCATGATAGGTTATCTCACCTTATTAGAGTTGATAATATTCAAATCATCGAAGTTTCATTAAATCTAAATTCTGAAGTAGGAACCCGCCATAATTGTTCTAACTCATTGGCCGGCATAGTTAAATATAAAACATCCCCAGGTTGTAAAGATGTTTCTAACAATTGCCAACTATGAATGGTGAAAGAAGTTCTTTCTAAATATAAAGGCACAAAATCTGCATTCATGGCCGCTTCTTTCACAGTTTTACCACAAAAAGAATGTTTCGGCGTGATTAATGTGGCTAAAGCCACCCATAATAAATCATCCGTCATACCATTGCCTAAAATTTTACCCCCTAAAGCCGCAGCCGCAAAAGAAGGAGTTGCCAACTCAGCCGGACATAAAACCGTCTCAAACTCAAACACTTCTTGTACAGACTGAGCAAATTGAGGATCTTGGGCCCGTAAAATAATCGCCAGATTAGGAGTGATCGCTTTAGCTGTCAACCCGACCTCTACATTAATCATGTCATTGCTAGTAACAACTAAAACCGCCTCAGCTTTTTCAATATTGGCAGTGGTTAAGGTTTGAGCCACACGGGCATCTTCAACAATGACAGGAACCCCCAAAGAACGGGCCGTATGTAAAAATCGATTATTAGGGTCAGATTCAATGACAACGACTTCATGGCCTTGATTATGAAGTAGCCGCACAATTTGAATACCAATACCCCCCAACCCACAGACAATATAATGGTGTCGGGTGGGAACTCTTGCTACATCCCAAAATTGTTTTAAACGACTCCCTAAAATAAAATCATTGAGCAAGGCATAACAAACCCCGATGACTCCTGCTCCAACAATCATCATAATTGCCGTAAAAATTTTAATACTAGCAGGGGCTTTTTCTGCCACTTGTTCCTGTCCTCCGGCCCCCGTAATCATGCCCACAGAAAAGTATAAAGCATCCACAACAGACGTATTATAATTAACTGCGACATAGGTTAACGTTGCCGCAAAAATCATCATCAATAGGCAAAGAGTGACGAGAATAACTGGCGTAAGATAGGGACGATAACGACCTAAATTTGCGATCGCTTTGGAAATTTTTTGCCACCAAAAGCGACGTTTAGCTCGCATGGTGGGTTTAGTGCCAATAATTAAATGATCTCCTAATTGTAGGGATTTTTGTTGTAATACGGCTGAGATTAAATCTAATTCTCCTTGGGCCGGCAAATAATAAATTAACATTCGATCAGAACTTTCCCATAGTTCTCCTAAATTTAACCCCAACCAAGGATGATTTTCAGCGATAATTACTTCTTGAAGGGGCCAAGTTTGATTAAACAATTGTAATTGACCGATCGCCTTACTTCCTAACGCAGCAAAGGAAAAGATTGGGGCAGCTAAAGCAGCGACACTCATGGTAACGTGGTTAGGAAGGGTTTGATCTAATCGTTCCCCTAAAGTATGATTAAATAGGCGATTAATGATGCGAATTTGAGGATTAATAATTCTGGCTTGGGTCAGGATAGCGAGGTTAACCGCATCATCATTACTTGTTAAAACCAGGGTTTGAGCGTGATGAATACCAGCTTTGGCTAAAGTTGCTGGCGAGCGCACCTCTCCAATGATAATACTCTCAGAATGCTCTCCAGGAATCAAGCGATCGCTAATCCCCACGACAGAGGCCCCTTGTTGTCTTAATAAGCGAAAGATTTTATAGCCAGTTCGTCCCAGTCCACAGACAATAATTTTAGGTTTCATTTAACAATTAATTTAAAGTTAACCATTAAGTATCATCGATTACTTCTGCTAAAATCTGTAACAAGTAGCACTTTTAGTTAATCTTTAGTATAAATTAATAGTTATTAATTGAATTCCAGATTAGGGCCGCCAAACTAAAACCGGACATTCTGCAAAACGAACGACTCGTTCTGCGACTGAACCTAACAGAAAACGATGTAATCCGCTGCGTCCATGGGAAGCAATGACGATTAAATCAATGTTATGTTCCTTGGCATAATCTACAATTTCTGCACTGGGATCGCCAATTTTGACTTCAAATTTCAGGTTTTCAATCAAAGATTTAGGGTAACGCTCATGGAAAGCATTTTCAACATTTTTTTTACGGGTTTCATCGTCTAAGGTTTCCCAAATAACCGAAGGTTCAACGGCTAATAGAGGAGCTAAAACATGAATAACCGTGATTTTGTTGGGGTCTTGACTAAAATTCAGAGTTTCATCCAAAGCTTGCCAGGAAACTGCGGAAAAATCAATGGGGACTAAAAAGCGATCGCTACCAAATAAACTCATAATTAAATTTCCTTGTCTATCGATTTAATTTTTATCTTTAATAGTGTTATAACTGATAAGTGATAACTGAATCACAAATCAATAATATGAGTAACACCCAGACGCGCAAAGACGATCACTTGCGGATTTGTCTGGAAGAAGATGTCCAATTTCGTCAACTTGGTAATGGGTTTGATCGTTATCGTTTTACCCACTGCTGCTTACCTGAGTTGGATTTTACTGACATTGATCTTTCTACTACTTTCTTCGGTAAACCTTTAGGGGCCCCTTTGTTAATTTCTTCGATGACGGGGGGAACACAATTGGCTAAAACCATTAATTATCGTCTCGCTGTGGTGGCCCAAACCTACGGGTTAGCGATGGGAGTTGGTTCCCAACGGGTAGCGGTAGAAAAACCAGAGGTGGCAGATACCTTTGCCGTTCGCTCAGTTGCTCCTGATATCCTCTTATTTGCGAATTTAGGGGCAGTTCAACTAAATTATACCTATGGATTGGATGAATGTTTCCGTGTTGTTGAACTGTTGCAAGCAGATGCCCTGATCCTTCATCTTAATGCCCTGCAAGAATGTATTCAACCTCAAGGGGACACTAATTTTAAAAAATTACTTGACAAAATTGATAAAGTATGCTCAAAACTCCCTATTCCGGTGATCGTCAAAGAGGTTGGCAATGGGATTTCTGGGAAAATGGCAAGGAAGCTAATTGAAGCGGGAGTGAGTGCCATTGACGTAGCGGGGGCAGGGGGAACTTCTTGGGCAAAAGTTGAGAGTGAGAGGGCGCAGAATTCCTTACAACGGCGATTAGGACAAACTTTTGCTGATTGGGGTATTCCGACGGCTGATTGTTTGGTGCAAATTCGTCAACAATATCCTGAGATTCCTTTGATCGCATCTGGGGGGATTCGCAATGGGTTAGAAGTGGCCAAAGCGATCGCTTTAGGGGCAGATTTAGGGGGACTAGCCTTTCGATTTTTACAAGCTGCGTCTGAGTCTCCTGATGCGTTAGATGAGTTGGTTAATTTATTAATAACAGAGATCAAAACTGCCTTATTTTGTACAGGAAATGCTACTGTATCAGATTTAAAACAGAGTGATGTTTTGCAAAAATATGAGCCTTAACAATAGCATTTTATAGATAATGAGATAAATTAATATCTAAGAGTTCTTGAGTTTTTAATATATCCTCACGATAAATATTAATGAAAATCTCTCTAGCCTCATTTGTTAGGGATGGTTTTTCTATAAAAACATTATCAATTTTTTTATAGAAGTTATATCTTTGTTCTGAAGTGGTAAACGGTTTAGTGAGGAGGGAAGCAGTTTTATGTAAAATAGGATTTGATAAAATAAATTCTTTAAGGCCTCGGTTTTTTACTTCACCCCCTTTACGAAGAATGACTGAGGTATTAGGTAAGAATTTGTCATCGACTTCAATGAATTGAAAAACCTCTTCAAAAAACTGTTGTTTATTTTTGATAAAACTATCAAATAAAAATACTTTTAACTGATGTTTTCCAAAAGTATCTATGTATTGTTTTAAATTATCATAATAAAATCCTAACCGGATGATCTCACCAAATTTGTCATGATTTTGATCAATTTCTGTGAACTGAACATTAAGTTTTTGCTCAGCAGAAATCATGTTAAAATGGGAAAAAGCACGGTCAACAGGATTGCGTAAAATCATTAAGAGTTTGATATGAGCAAAATATTTTTTAATCTCTGAACAAGCTTTATGAGACTGAAAATAATTACTAGAAACTTCTCCAAATATCTTTTGGTTAGTTATCATTTCATAGGATTTTTGATAATCTGCGATATCTAAATCACCTTTATTTAAGAGATCCTGTCCTTTGATTTTAGGCATCAAAATATCGGGATGTTGTTTAAAATAGCTATGTAATGAACTCGTTCCACATTTGTGTCCTCCAATGACAATAAATCGCGGGGAACTAAGAAAATAACTTAACGAATTCATCGCAATTCAGCCCTTTCAAATAAACCTTGATACCCTACCATATTTAACTCTCATTGTCAAGATAATAATGCCCTAAGCTGGTAAGCATCTCAAGTTACTTCTCAAATTTCTCATAAGCTTCCACGATTCTTTGTACCAAAGGATGACGAACTACATCTGCTTGAGAAAATTGACAAAAAGCGATGCCTTCCACTGATTTCAGGATATTTCTCGCCACCACTAAACCTGAATCTTGATGACGGGGTAAATCGGTTTGCGTGATATCTCCTGTAACTACCATTTTTGAGCCAAACCCTAACCGTGTCAACACCATTTTTAACTGTGCAGGAGTAGTATTTTGGGCCTCATCTACAATGACAAACGCATTCGTTAAAGTCCGTCCTCGCATATAAGCTAAAGGAGCCACTTCTATTTTGCCTCTTTCCATTAAATCCGGTATTTTTTGCGGATCAATAAACTCATATAACGCATCATATAAAGGCCGTAAAAACGGGTTAACTTTTTCTTGTAAATCTCCGGGTAAAAAGCCTAACTTTTCCCCGGCTTCCACTGCGGGACGAGTTAAAATAAGCCGTTCACATTCATCATTTAATAAAGCTTTCACTGCTAAAACCGCAGCTAAAAAGGTTTTTCCTGTTCCTGCTGGGCCAATACAAAAAGTAACATCATGGGTTTCAATAGCCTTAATATATTGTTTTTGGCGAAAGGTTTTAGCCCGAATTAATTCGCCGCGACGAGTCCGCGCTAAGGTTAAATTTTGTAAGTCTTGATATTCTTCCATACGTCCCGTATCTAATGCTTGAAGAGCCGTCATTAAATCAGGACGAGAAATCGATTTTGCTTCTTGCCAATAAGGTTGCAGCGATCGCACAATTTTAACCGCCCGTTCGACCTGTTTTTCCTGACCATAAATGCGTAATTCTTGACCCCGTAACACTAAATTAGCACCCGTATGACGGGAGAGAAATTTAAGATTTTCTTCAGCTATTCCCGCTAAAGCGATCGCACTTTCATGACTCGGTAATTCAAGGTTTTGAGAGATTTCACTCATTCACAAGCAAACAATTATTTAAAAATATCCGTAGGGGCGAACGGCTGTTCGCCCCTACATCCTAACAAATTAACGATCTACTGACCCCATAATGACATCAATGCTGCCCAAAATTGCCATAACATCAGCAACCTTCATCCCTTTAAGGAGGTGAGGCAGAATTTGTAAATTATTGAAGTCAGCGGCGCGAATTTTCCAACGCCAGGGGAAGACATCATCATTACCCACAATAAAGATCCCCATTTCACCTTTGCCACTTTCCAAGCGAACATAATGTTCACCCGCAGGAATTTTAAAGGTAGGGGCGACTTTTTTGGCAATGTATTGATACTCAAAATCATTCCATTGAGACTTTTTGCCTTCCATCATGCGTTTTGCTTCCAGGTTTTCATAGGGGCCGCCGGGAATACCTTTTAACGCTTGACGAAGAATTTTCACGGATTCGCGCATTTCCCGAATACGGACGATATAGCGGGCAAAACAGTCTCCTGCAGTTTCCCATTGAACGTCCCAGTCAAAATCATCATAACACTCATAATGATCGACCTTGCGTAAATCCCATTGCACCCCAGAACCTCGTAACATGGGGCCAGAGAGTCCCCAGTTAATCGCTTCTTCGCGGGTAATTGTTCCGATACCTTCCACACGACGACGGAAGATCGGGTTATTGGTGATTAACTTCTCATATTCATCCACTTTCGGCAGAAAATGGTCGCAGAAGTCCTCACACTTATCAATCCAACCGTAGGGTAAATCAACGGCCACCCCACCAATACGGAAATAATTATTATTAATTAACCGCATTCCAGAGGCCGCTTCCCAGAGATCGTAAATCATCTCCCGTTCGCGGAAAATGTAGAAAAAGGGAGTTTGTGCGCCCACATCTGCTAAGAAGGGCCCTAACCACAGTAAATGGTTAGCAATGCGGTTTAATTCCAACATAATGACCCGAATATATTGGGCCCGTTTAGGAACTTCAATATCCGCTAATTTTTCAGGGGCATTAACGGTGATCGCTTCATTAAACATTCCCGCCGCATAGTCCCAGCGGCTAACATAGGGAACGTACATCACGTTAGTCCGATTTTCGGCAATTTTCTCCATCCCCCGATGAAGATACCCAATAACGGGTTCACAGTCTACCACGTCTTCTCCGTCTAAGGTGACGATGAGACGTAATACTCCGTGCATGGAGGGATGATGGGGCCCCATGTTAAGTACCATGGGTTCGGTTCTAGTTTCAATTTTTGACATAGGGTTGTCAGTTAACCGTCATCTTGATCTTAGAATATGAGGGCGATCCTCTTGATCATTATAGGTATATTGTCCCAAGGGTGGGCCACTAAAATAATTTAATTTTCCAAAATTGGCAACGTCAACCAAAACTTAGCCCCCTGATTTTTCTGAGTAATCACCCCAATTTCTCCTCCATGAGCTTCAATAATTTGACGACAAAGGTACAACCCTAACCCTAATCCTAATGTCTTTTTTGCCTCATTTCCTCGTTGATAGCGTTCAAATAAGTTAGCTGCTTGTTCTGGGGTAATTCCGACCCCATCGTCTTCTAAAATACAACGGATAAAGTGAGATTTATTGGTTTCTATTATCTCCGCTTTTAGGGTTAATTTGATGCCCGTATCATTATGTTTTAAGGCATTGGCTAAGAGGTTTTCAAAGACACGCCACAGGCGATCACTATCGCCACTAATTAAGGGTAAATCTGCGGGAATTATGGTCTGTAATTTTGCTTGTTTTTCTTTTAAAATCGGTTCCCATTCAGCCGCTAATTGCTGACTAAAGGTAAGTAAATTTAAAGGACGACAATTAAGGGAAATTCCCCCCATTTCAAATTGTTGGGTTTCTACTAAAGAATTAATCAAATTAAGTTGGCGATCACAACTTTGGGACATTTGTTCTAAAATTTGCCAAGAAACTTCTATTTTTCCCTCTTTTTTTTCTTGATTTTTCTTAAGTAAATTTTGTAATACCATCGATAATCCTAACACGGGATTTCGTAAATCATGGGAAACAGCATGAAGATAAACCCTGAGAGTTTGTTCTGTTTTTTGACGTTCTTCAATTTCCTGTTTTAGTTGTTTTTTTTGTCGTTGTATGATTAATTGATTTTCAATGCGGGCAATGACTTCTTCCGCTTGAAAAGGCTTAGTAATATAATCAACTCCTCCCACTTCGAAGGCTTTAACCTTATCTAAAACATCATCTAAGGCACTAATGAAAATCACAGGAATATCTCGAATTCCTGCCTCTTTTTTGAGTTTTTTACAGACTTCATAGCCATTCATTGAGGGCATATTAATATCTAATAAAATCAAGTCGGGGGGAACTTGATAAATGGTTTTTAAGGCAGTTTGTCCATTGAGGGCTTTACGAACTTTATAACCCTGTTCTGATAACATTACTGAGAGTAAGCGTAAATTATCAGGGGTATCATCAACAACTAAAATATTACCGCGATCAGTGGTCATAAAAAGACAAGGAAGCTATTGCTTATTATTTATTACTTTTTGCTGTTCAACTTGGGTTAATTCAACAACAGGTTCAAAAAAGAAATTTTGGGCCCAATCTTGCAGGGCGATCGCTAAGGGTTCACTTTCAGGGGGAATTTGCTTAATTAATTCTAGTATGCCATCATCACTACATTCTAAAGCCGCTTGATGGAGATCTTTAATCCAGTCTCTCGGCATTTTTCTGAGATGGGACTGCAGAAGACTCGACTCTTCTTCAGTAGTATTTTTGAACTTATTATGAGAACCTTTAACCTCCTCTACGTCTTCATAAAGATAACGCACACCGAGATGTTGGGCAATTTTTCCCCAAAGTACCTCCTCTCTGAAAGGTTTTCGCATAAAATCATCACATCCTGCCGATAATACCAAATTTCGTTCTTCTTCAAAGGCACTAGCTGTTAACGCAATAATTACGGTTGCTTGTCCTTTCATCGTCGCTTTAATGCGTTGAGTGGCTTTATAACCATCAATAACGGGCATTCTCATATCCATCCAAATTAAATGGGGTTCCCAGGCTTCCCAAGTATCTAACGCTTGTTGTCCGTTGCTTGCTTGACGAACATTAAACCCCAGGGAAGACAATAATTTGACTAACAGGATACGACTTTCTAGGCGATCATCCACGACTAAAATTCGATATTGGGGTTGTTCGGGGGCCAAACCAATGACGCGACGGGTGGGTTTATGAACTTTAATTTTATTAGCAGTAACGATGTCAACTTTAATACTAAAAGTAAATAAACTACCTCTACCTAACACACTGCTGACGGTAATTTCTCCCCCCATTAATTGGACAAATTTTCGACTAATGGGCAACCCTAACCCCGTCCCTTCTTGGGAATTTCGACCTGTTTCTGTTTGTCCAAAGGCTTCAAATAATTGATCCACTTCTTCAGGGGCAATACCAGGGCCAGTATCTTCTACTTCAAAGGTTAAAATAATGGACTTGGTTTTCCGTTTTTGGCGTTCTCCTTTAACTCGTAAAATAACACCCCCTTCTTGAGTAAATTTAATGGCATTACCTAACAAATTAATTAATACTTGACGTAATTTTCCTTCATCGGTTTGAATATATTGGGGAACATCTTGGACTTTTTCAAAGATTAATTGTAATTGCTTTTCTTCTGCTTTGAGGTGTAGCATTGATTCTAAGTTATCGAGAAGACGATAAAGATCAAAATTAACTTGATTAAATGTCGTTCTCCCTGCTTCAATTTTCGTCATCTCTAGAATATCATTAATCAACTCTAATAAATGTTCTCCACTACGACCAATAATCCCTAAATTTTGCTGTTGTTCCTCATTTAAAGAACGATCTCGTTGCATCACTTGTGTAAACCCTAAAATGGCATTTAAGGGAGTACGTAATTCATGACTCATACTGGCCAAAAATTCACTTTTAGCTCGGTTAGCGGCATCAGCAGTTTCTTTTGCTTGTTTGAGGGCTTCTTCTGCTTGTTTTCGTTCCGTAATATCCCGAACAATGGCCGTAAAAATAGTTCGGCCTCGCAGTTTAATTTTAGAGATAGACACTTCTGCTAAAAATTCTGTTTCATCTTTGCGTTGCCCAAAAACGGGACGACGGCCCCCCATTTGTCTCGCGGTTTCTGGGGTTTCTCGAAATGTTTTTATATGCTGCTGATGATAGTCAGTAAAACGGGTAGGAATTAACAGATTAAAAGGTTGCCCTAACACTTCCTCTGCTGTGTAACCAAAGGTTTTTTCTGCTGCATGATTAAACAGGGTAATATTTTGGTTCTCGTCTATGGAAATAATTGCTTCATTCGCATTATCTAAAATACCAGCAAATCTTGCCTGTGAGTCTTTTTGTGCTTCTTCTGCATTGGCTCTTGCTTCAGCAATTGCCATTAATTCTCCCACTAACTTTAAGAGGTTTACCTCTTTATTTGTCCATCGTTTTGATGCTTTTCCATCTAATCCTAAATACCCCAAAATATTGCCACCTGCCATCATGGGAACCACAACTAAGGTAGGGCTTAAACTGTTTTTAAAGGCATCTTTTTCTGCGATAGCTTCCAAGGGAAGATCGTCAACATGATTAATACAAATTGCTTTGCCATTAATTAATTGTTCAGAAAACCAAGGAAAGACTTCTAAGGGAATATTTTGAGAATCACTAATAGTTGATGAGGTATATTCACTAGACCATTCATGGCGCATACTCCAAGCTTTTTCTTCAGGAAAATAATGGATCACATAACTGCGATCGCAGTTGGTAAATTTCCCTAGTGCTTCTAAGATAAAATTAATGGCAACATTCAGATCTTGGTCGATTAATTGTCGAGCAATATTACTAAGTAAAGCATCTCGTTCTGCTTGTTTTTTGATCGCTTCTTCTTTGTGTTTGCGATCAGTAATATCTCGACTAATACCAATGGTTCCCATTAATTCACCCTCAGCACAACAAAACGGGGTTTTTAACGTATCAACTAAGCGACGACTACCATCAGGATAGGTAAGCCATTCTTCATTGCGTCGAGACTGTTTTTGCTGCATCATGAGGCGATCTTGTTGCCGAAAAAATAGTGCTTCTTCTGGGAGAAAAAGTTCAAAATCTGTCTTACCCAGGATTTCTGATCTATCTAATCCCACAAAATTCTCAAAGGCATGATTACACATTTTATACATCCCTTTAACATCTTTACAAAAGACTAAATCAGGGATACAATCAATTAATGAGGTTAATAAAATTTGTTCTTTTTTGCGATCGCTAATATCACTATGGGCACCGGCCATCCTGATTGGTTTTCCACCCTTATCCCATAAAGCTTGTCCCCTAGAAAGAATCCATTTATAACTACCATCTTGACATCTTAAGCGAAATTCAGCACGGTAATGATCGGTTTTTTTATCTAAATATTCTTGGACAATTTTCAATACTTTTTCTGTATCTTGTGGATGAATTAATTGTTTCCAAGTATCAATATGATTCGGCAATTCTTCATCTTCATAGCCTAACATTTCTTTCCAACGAGCAGAAAAAAACATCTCATCATTTTTCAAGTTCCAGTCCCAAATTCCCTCATTCGTTCCCTTTAAAACTAATTGCCAACGTTCTTCACTTTCTCGCAGATCTTCTTGACTTTTCAACGCTTCTTGTTTCGCCGCCTTTAAATGATCAATCTCAGCTTTTAGTTGCTGAATAATTTGTTCTGGGGTTGGAGATTTTTGGGGACTTTTCATAATACTGGAAAACCGACAAAGAAGCGATAATCAAGATTACCGCCCTATAATTGTTGACTTAATTTATTGAATTTCGACCAATTCAATTTCAAAGGTTAAATCCTCTCCCGCTAAGGGATGATTTGCATCCAAAGTGACTTGAGCATCAGAAACATTGGTAATCACCACAGGAATCACTTGACCACTGGGATGACGCATTTGTAATTGCTGGCCGACTTCTATAACTAATTCTGGTGGCATTTGTTGTTCTTCAACAATCATCACTAATTCTTCATGATAAGGGCCATAAGCTTGATCAGAGGGTATGGTCACAGTTTTGGCATCTCCTAGATTCATTCCCACCACTGCTTCCTCAAAACCAGCAATCACCTGGCCTTCTCCCACAGCGAATTCTAAGGGATCACGATCAACCGAAGAATCAAACACTGTCCCGTCTTCCAACTTACCCGTATAGTTTACCTTGACTGTATCGCCGAGTTTGGCTTGTACCATTTTACTAAACCTGCTAAATTAATGTGTCTGTGATGGGACTTTTTTAAGGTAGTTTTTTCTATCAGTTTTGTCAACTTGCTAGGTATCACACTCTTAAGCAATTATCAATAATCAATGACAAATGAGCAATACAATGAAACCAAAAATCCAAACATTTGATTTACTTAAGCTTGCTTCGGGGGATCAACTTTCCCTTCAAGTATATCAGTTTATTGGCAAAAAAAGTGATAAAAAAGTTTATATTCAATCCAATTTACATGGCTCAGAAATTGTTGGTAATGCGGTTATTGCTCAATTAATTGATTTTTTTTCGGGATTAAAACCTGAACAACTTGATGGCGAAGTTTGGCTTGTCCCGATTTGTAATCCCATAGGAACAAATCAAAGGAATCATTTTTTTGCCACAGGAAGATATAACAGCTATGATGGCAAAGATTGGAATCGAATTTTTTGGGATTATGAAAAAAATTGTCAAGATTTAGAGGGGTTTGTTAAAGCCCATTTTAAACTCGATTCTCTCAGCATTCAAGAAAGTTTCTTGAAGCAGCAAAAAAAGGCATTTACCAAACAATTAGATAAAATCCAAGGTTCCAGTAGCGCACCTTTATATGAACAATATCGCTATCAATTACAATCTCTTTCGATTGATGCTAATTATGTTATTGATCTTCATAGTTCGAGTAATCAAGGCATTGATTATCTCTTTTGTTTTCCAGGAAAACAAGAAGAGAGTGCCAAATATTTTAATATTGATTATGGAATTTCAATGAACACTTATGATGGTGATGCCTTTGATGAATCCTTTATGAAACCCTGGTTAGCTTTAGAAAAGAAGTTTAAAGAATTGGGCAGAGACATCAATGTTGACAGGGAATCTTGGACACTTGAGTTAGGTTCAGGAATGCAAATGAATCCTCAATCTGTGGCGGTTGGGGTATCGGGAATAAAAAATTATTTAGTGAAAAAAAATGTTCTCAAACTTCCTAATTATTCACCCCAAATCACAGAGATAAAGTTAGTATCTCGGCAGCAGATAAAAAGTTACTATGCCCCGACTGGTGGCATGGTTCAAAATAGAATGTCTCTCAAACATACCGTCAAAGCAGGAGATAAATTATATCAAATAATTAGCTTTAACAAACAAGGTAAATTACCAGAAATCATTGATATTTATGCAGAAAATGATGGCTTTATTTTTGATGTTTCTACCAGCTATTCTGTCAACCAAGGAGAATATATTTTAGCCCTGCTTAGTCTTGAATAGATAATTATAAAGGCAAGGCATCCAAACATGATAAAATCAAGGGCGGAACTTGCACGCAAAATCTATCTGTGGGGGCAATTCATGAATTTACCGAACAAAAAATGCAATTTATAGAGGCTTTACCTAAGTCTTGAAAGCATATCTTTAAAATTAAAACAAAAAAAACATGAAAATTATTTCCTTAATTTCACGAATTTCTCTGATGGGACTTTGTTTAATTCCCCGTCAGGTTATTGCTCAAACATTACCCTTAAATTCTAACCTGATTAATTTTAATTCAACCCCAGGAGAAACCTTTCTAATTGAAAGTAACGCCCGTCAAGATTATATTCCCTTAAGTCTTCAATTTGAAACCCAAGAAAACCTTGCTTATTGTGGAGTAGCAAGTATAGTAATGGTACTCAATGCTTTGTCTATTCCTGCCCCAAAAGCCCCTGAATGGAGGACATATCATCGGTTTACTCAACAAAACCTATTTGATAACTCTAAAACTCAAGCAGTAATGACATCAGAAATGGTAGCACAGGGGGGAATGACCTTACAACAATTAGGAGAACTATTAGCTAGTTATCCTATTAATGTTAATGTATATTATGGCAGTGACGTGAGTTTACAAGAATTTCGTCAACGTATTATTGATAATTTAAAACAACCCAATAATTTTGTTTTAATTAACTATTTACGTCATACCATTGGCCAAGAAAAAGGAGGTCATATTTCCCCCATTGCTGCTTACCATAAAGAAAGCGATCGCTTTCTGATTTTAGATGTTTCCCGTTATAAATATCCCCCGGTTTGGGTAAAAGCGGAAGACTTATGGAAAGCCATTAATACTATAGATTCTGCATCCAATAAAACTAGAGGATTTGTGTTAGTTAGTTCTCAATAAATCAATATTCAATTTGTCTATTAAGTAAAGGGTTGACATTTACCAGAACGAATTAAACCTACTCGACGAGCGATCGCTTCTTCTTGGGAGGGAAATGGCCCCCAATATTGCTCTGTTTTCGGCAATTCTTCACCTTCAAGGGTGATAATTTGACAATGACCTGTTTCTGTTTTAGTGATAAACCAATTAGGTGAATTATTCATGTTAATCAGTAAAATTAGCGATTAATTATTAATATTCAAGAACCCAAAATCTTGTACAACGGGAAGGAATGTCTGGGACTCATAAGGCAATTTTTCCAAAAAAAGCACCAATACCCACTTATCTAACTGGTCTAAAAACGCCATTGACGGGACAAAAATTGCCTCAACATCGGTGGTTTGCCGAATAAACTGGGCAGTTGCTCTGGCAATTTTTTTATCAAGAAAACAATGGGGCGCATTTGCAAGGGATAATTCCTGCCAAATTTCTGCTTGACAGAGGTTTAAAGTCTGATTTAGTCTCACCTCAAACCCATAAACCTTACGCCGCTTGGTTTTGGTAGATAACTGTTGAGGTCGGTCAAACTGAAAATGGCGCGACCACTCTCCCACTACCACATCAAGACTCCCTGCAAGATATAAGGTAGCTTCTCCCTGAACATTCCAACGGTTATTTGTCGCTAATCCTGCATACTGGAAATCATAAACATTGTAATTACCATCAGGAAGATGACGAAACCCTTGTCCAGACCAAGGTACAATCCAATCTTGCAGCATGGTTTAATAACCAAGTCCTTCATAGTCTGCCGCTAACGCTCCTAACACCTGGTCGTATTTTCCCAAGGTCATTAGTTCATAAGCACTTAAGGAATCAAATTCTGCTATCGGTATTGATAAAAACGTTTCAACGCCTTCAGGAGTATAAATTTTCTCAGCAAGTTCCGCAATTTGTTTCAGCTTAGAGAGTCTTTGTTGTATATCGCGGTTAAGGGTTGAATTTTTATTCTCCCATCGCCACAGGGTTTTTGCACTAACACGCAGTAAATGCCCCATTCGTTCTTGAGAGAGGTGAAGTTGTTGCCTAATCATCAAGGGATTTAGGACTTTTGTTGTCAACATGAGCGGTTGATTGTCTTTTTAGCTTACACTTTCTATACTAAAAAAAATCTAGACATTTGTCCAGACATCTTGGGATGAAAGTAGGGGTCAACGGCCGTTGACCCCTAAAGATAATCGAAAAAAATTATTAAGCTTTAGGCCTATTGAATGTGTAAATAAGCGGCTTCCGCTTCTAGTTGACGGAGCAATTTTTCATTATTAGACGCTCTGGCGACTTCTAGACGATGTTGTAAGCTTTTGCGTAGGCTTTCACGATGGGCTTGAATCGCTTCGGTCAAAGTTTCTTGACTATTTTTGTTCATGGTGGACATCCCCTTTTTATTTTTTATGCTAACCCTATTCTCAACATAACATTTAACGGATAGTTTCTGCTAGTCGTTACTAAATCTTCATATAGATCTAACCTTGATCCCCAGCACTAAAATGTCAAAAACCAGGGTGATTGCCTTGTTATCAGATTTTGGCTCACAAGATGGTTATGTGGGAATTATGAAGGGTGTAATTGCCTCGATTAATCCTCAAATAACCATTATCGATCTCAGCCATGAGATTCCGCCTCAGCAGATTTGGGCAGGACGGTTTTGTTTAATGAACGCCTATCCGTACTTTCCCCTAGGAACGGTCTATATTGGAGTGATCGATCCAGGGGTCGGTAGTCAAAGACGCAGCGTAGCCATTCAAGTTCCTAGGGGGTATTTAGTTGGCCCCGATAATGGTCTGTTTAGCGGTGTCCTCAGTCAAGAGAAGGCGATCGCTGCGGTAACATTGACGAATACAAACTATTGGCGAGTTCGAGATCCCAGTTTGACCTTTCATGGTCGAGATATTTTTGCGGCTGTGGGGGCCCATTTAGGGACTGGTGTTTCTTTAGAACAGTTGGGAGAATCTATTGATCTCGAAAGTTTAGTCAATTTGACCTTAGAAACGGTAAAAATTAGCGAAAAAGGACTAGAAGGTGCTATTCAATATATCGATCATTTTGGTAACTTAATTACTAATATTCCAGCCGATCAAGTTAGGGGAAAACCTTGGCTAATTATTATTAAAAATCAAACCATAAAGCACAGTTTAACCTATAGTGATGGGAAACCAGGGGAACTTATTACCTTAATTGGTAGTCACGGCTGGATAGAAATTGCGGTTAATAGGGGAAATGCCCAAAAAAGATTGCAGGTTCAGTGGGGAGATCCGCTCAACTTAGTTTTTAGGTAGATTAATCTCTAATTGTGTTATCCTGTACTTTATTTCTGTTGGTGGAGGATGGAATGAACATACTTGGAATCTCAGCCTATTATCATGATAGTGCAGCAGCTTTAGTGCAAAGGGGAAAAATTCTGGCGGCTGCTCAAGAAGAAAGATTTAGTCGCAAGAAACATGATGCAAGATTTCCCAAAAATGCCATTCTTTATAGTTTAGCTGAGGGGAATATTTCTTTACAAGAATTAGATTATATTGTTTTTTATGAAAAACCGTTAGTTACCTTTGAAAGATTATTAGAAACTTATTTAACTTATGCACCTCAAGGGTTCCGTTCTTTTTTGACCGCGATGACAGCATGGTTACAAGAAAAACTTTATTTAAAGACTGTTTTAAAGAAAGAATTAGCCAAACTTGCCAACTGTAAAACCTCTCAATTGCCTCCCTTATTATTTACAGAACATCATCAATCTCATGCTGCTTCTGCATTTTTTCCGAGTCCCTTTGAAAAGGCTGCGGTTTTATGTTTAGATGCGGTAGGAGAATGGGCAACAACTTCTTTATGGTTAGGAGAAGGTAATCAAATGATTCCCCAATGGGAGATTAATTTTCCTCATTCTTTAGGGTTATTATATTCAGCATTTACTTATTATACAGGCTTTAAAGTTAACTCTGGTGAATATAAATTAATGGGTTTAGCTCCCTATGGAGAGCCAAAATATGTTGATATTATATTAGAGAATTTAATTGACTTAAAAGAGGATGGAACTTTTCGCCTCAATATGGAATATTTTAACTATGCTACAGGGTTGACGATGACCAATGATAAATTTGCTCGTCTCTTTGGTGGATCTCCCCGTAAACCGGAAAGTCAAATCACCCAACGGGAGATGAATATTGCTGCTTCTATTCAAAAAGTCACCGAAGAAATTGTACTAAAATTAGCAAATACAGCCCACAAAGAATTAGGTGTAGATTATCTTTGTTTAGCAGGAGGAGTCGCCTTAAATTGTGTCTCCAATGGACGACTTTTAAGAGAGAGCAAATTTAAAGATATTTGGATTCAACCCGCCGCAGGAGACTCAGGGGGAGCCGTGGGAGCCGCTTTAGCTGTATGGTATCAATATTTAGAGAACCCCCGACAAGGTGGAACTTTTGATGCAATGCAGGGGACGTATTTAGGGCCAGAATTTAGTCATGAAGAAGCTCAGGAATATCTCAATGATGTAAAAGCTAAATATATTTATCTAGAAGATGCTGAATTATTTACCAAAGTGGCAGAAATTATCGCTCAAGGTAATGTAGTTGGTTGGTTTCAAGGACGGATGGAATTTGGACCCCGTGCTTTAGGAAATCGCTCAATTATTGGCGACCCCCGTAATGAGAAAATGCAGTCCGTCATGAACTTAAAAATTAAGTATCGAGAGTCCTTTCGTCCCTTTGCTCCTTCAGTTTTGTTTGACCGAGTTTCCGACTATTTTGAATTAGATAAACCCAGCCCTTATATGTTATTAGTCGCTGAAATTAATCCAGAGTTACGCTTACCCATAAATGAGAAAAATAAACAATTATTTGGGGTCGAAAAATTAAAAGTTACTCGCTCAACTATTCCCGCTATTACCCATGTAGACTATTCAGCAAGGGTGCAAACTGTTCATCCTGAAACTAACCCCCGTTACTATCAATTAATTAAACAATTTGAAGCCTTGACAGGTTGTGGTGTTTTGGTTAATACTTCCTTCAATGTACGGGGAGAACCCATTGTTTGTACTCCAGAAGATGCCTATCGGTGTTTTATGCGGACAGAGATGGATTATTTAGTCATTAATAATTATTTATTAGCCAAGTCTGAACAACCCCAATGGCAAAAGGATGAAGCTTGGAAAAACGAATTTGAACTAGATTAATTACATAAGGAGTAAAAAAGATGTTTGATGAAATTCCAAAACTAGATCAAAAAGGATTGCGAGAGTTTGGCTTATTAACAGGAACAATTATTGCCCTATTATTGGGGCTAGTTTTACCCTTGTTGTGGGGTCATAGTTTACCTTTAATTCCTTGGATAATTGGCGGAGTTTTAATAATTTTAGCCATATTTATTCCTAAATCTCTTGACCCTATTCATTATGGGTGGATGAAGGTTGCACAGGTACTTGGTTTTGTTAATAGTCGCATTATTTTAGGCATTATTTTCTTTATAGTTGTCACCCCAATGGGTTTAATTATGCGTCTAAATAATCGAGATCCGATGACAAGAAAATTTGAATTTAGTTTAGAAACCTATCGAGTTTCTAGTCAAATTAAAAGTAAAGTTAGCATGGAGAAACCCTATTAATGGAAGCATTTTTTGATTTATTAAAAGATCTTTGGGGATTTTTAAAGGAGCGTAAAAAGTATTGGTTAGCTCCTTTAATTATTACATTAGTGCTATTAGGTGCATTAATTGTCTTTACTCAAGGATCAGCGATCGCCCCTTTCATTTATACTTTATTTTAGACGTTTACTTGACTTAACTGATGACTGCACAAAAATTGAGTCCCGATCGTTTCTGACAGTGAAATGTTAGATGCAATTTCTTACTTTATTTTCCCTAATTTTATGAGTTGGCCCGGAGTGGGTTCACCCCTGCAATTTCGCTTTCGTCCCTATGGCAATGATCCTGATGCTTGTATCATGGATGTATTGCTACTACAACCTTGTCCAGAAGGGAAATATCCCCCTGTGGCTAAAACTCGCTGGTTAACCACCAATGAAAAGTGGTCAGATGCACCAGAATTAGGGGGACTAGGAGCAGTTTTAGATCAAGATACCTCAAACCTTGATCGCCTTCAAAAAGGCTTAAAAACTGCCGCCAAACCAGGCATTACTTTAGGGACTTATCAAGAGTCTCGCATTCGTCATTTTCATCACATATTAACTCAGCAATTACAAGCTGAATAATATATAAGGGACATAATATATTATGTCCCTACTGACTGTTAAATATGTCCATCAACAAAAATGTTATATTATTCCTTAGATTAGAGTTAATGTATCAGAGAACCGATCAACCATGCTAATTGATAGAAACCTTTCTAAATATATCGTCTTCTCTGAAGACAGCATTCTTAACGCACTGAAAAAGATTAGTGATAATAAAAGTCGCATTATTTTTTCAGTCACCGAGTCAGGGGTGTTAGAAGGAGTGCTGACAGATGGTGACTTTCGACGGTGGTTAGTGGGACAAAATACTATTGAGCTTAATCAGTCGGTTTCTAATATTAGTAATAAACAGTTTAAATACGCTTCTTTTGATGAAGATCCAGAAAAAATTGAAAGTTATTTTTCCGAGCAAATTGAATTTATTCCTCTACTAGATAGCAACGATCATTTAGTGGCGATCGCTCGTAAACGTCCCGATGAAATTACTATCGGTGACTTTCTGATTAATGGGGATTCTCCTGCTTTTATTATTGCAGAAATTGGCAACAATCACAATGGCAGTTTAGAGTTAGCTAAAAAGTTAATTGATGAGGCGATTACTGCTGGTGCAAACTGTGCCAAATTCCAATTAAGAAGTCTTAAATCTCTCTATCATAATGCAGGAAATGCCAATGATGCTAGTGAAGATTTAGGCTCACAATATACCCTAGATTTACTATCACGCTTTCAACTTTCTGATGAAGAAATGTTAGAAGCCTTTGATTATTGTAAAGAAAAAGGGGTTTTACCCTTATGTACTCCTTGGGATTTAGATAGTTTAAATATCCTAGAAAATTATGGCATGGTTGCTTATAAAGTGGCCTCTGCTGACTTAACTAATCATCAATTATTGAAGGCATTGGCAAAAACAGGAAAACCCCTAATTTGTTCAACGGGAATGTCCACTGAAGCAGAAATTAGTCAATCAGTTCAATTATTACAAAGATGGGGAGCAATGTATGTTTTATTACATTGTAATTCTACCTATCCTGCACCCTTTAAAGATGTCAATCTTAACTATATTACTCGCTTAAAAGAATTAGGAGATTGCCCCGTCGGATATTCGGGACATGAACGGGGAATTCATGTGGCGATCGCTGCCATTGCCAAGGGTGCAAAAGTGATTGAAAAACACTTTACCCTTGATAAATCTATGGAAGGAAATGACCATAAAGTAAGCTTGTTACCCCAGGAATTCAAAGCGATGGTTGAGGGAATTCGTCAAGTAGAAGAAGCATTAGGAACGTCGGGAGAAAGACGGTTAAGTCAGGGAGAATTAATGAATCGAGAAACCCTGGCTAAGAGTTTAATTATTAACTGTAATTTAAAGCCTGGACAGGTCATTACAGAGGCAATGATCGAGATTAAAAGTCCAGGAAAAGGACTACAACCCAATCGCAAAAAAGAGTTAATTGGTAAGACCGCAAAACGACAATTTAAAGCAGGAGATTTTTTCTTCTTAAGTGACTTAGAAGAAGCGCAAGTTACGGCTAAAAATTATCAATTTAATCGTCCTTGGGGTTTACCTGTTCGTTATCATGATTTCACCAAACTATTACCAAAATCCAACCCAGATTTATTAGAATTTCACCTCAGTTATAAAGATTTAGAACAGGAGATACATCAATATTTTGACCAAGTTTATGAACTCGATTATGTGATTCATAGTCCTGAATTATTTGCTGGTGATCATGTCTTAGATTTATGTTCTCTGGATGCTAATTATCGTAATCATTCTATTCAAGAATTACAGCGGGTAATTGATATTACTCGGAAGCTAAAACCCTTCTTCAAAAAAGCATCTCAACCCTTAATTGTTACGAATATTGGTGGGTTTACTCTTGATGAACCCTTACCCATTACACAACGTCAAAAATATTATGATTTACTGTTAGACAGTTTATCTAAATTAGACAGTGAAGAAGTCGAAATTATCCCGCAAACTATGCCACCCTTTCCCTGGCATTTTGGGGGACAAAGATATCATAATTTATTTGTTGATCCTCAAGATATTGCGGAATTTTGCTCACAAAATAACTATCGGGTTTGTTTAGATACCTCTCACTCTAAATTAGCTTGTAATCATCATAATTTTTCCTTTAAAGAGTTTATGGAACAAGTGGGGCCCTATACAGCACATTTACACATTGCTGATGCACAGGGATTAGATGGAGAAGGGTTACAAATAGGAGATGGAAATGTAGATTTTCCGGCCTTAGCAGAAGACTTAAACAAAACGGCCCCGAATGCTTCCTTTATTCCTGAAATTTGGCAAGGCCATAAAAACGAAGGGGAAGGTTTTTGGATAGCTTTGGAAAGGTTAGAAAAGTTATTCAAGTAATCCTTTGTAGGATGGGTTAGACGGCAATAAGATTAAAGTATTTATTAACTTAACTATCCGTCGTAACCCATCAAAACCCTACTTATTCTGTTTCAAAATAACTTGAATTAACCCCGTTAATCCACTAAAAAAAGCAGGATTTATCGATGAACCCGCGAAAGGGAGTCATACAAAATGGTCACATAATAACGAACCTTTACCACAACCTAAACTATTTGGTCAATCATTACAACTTGTTTAGTATTGTGGATGTCAAAAAAATCAGGTATTCCCTGATATTGGACAAATCAAGTTAATCGATTAACGAGCAATTTGAGGTAATTTTAACTGTTTATGTGTCTTAATTCCAGGATTTACATTACGATTTAATTTAGGGGGTAAAACCTTTCGAGATTGATAGAATGATGACGGAAATAACTGTGAATATTTATTAGTATCTGGTAATTCTAGATGATTAGAAACCGCCTTGACTCGTTCCGATAATTCTAAATCAAACCGATAGGCATCTTCATTTTCTGTGTCCACTAATTCAATGGTATAATTAACCGGATTATATTGATGAGTCACCAGGGAAAAGGAACTCTCATCCAGTATAAAGCCCCTCATAGTTTCTAACACAACCTCTCCTGCCAAAGTATCACTATTAATGGCTTGAGGAATTTCTAAAGTATAATTAAACTGATAAGGAAGTCTTTCATCAGACAAAACATATTCCTCTGTTAATAGAATTTCTTCTGTTTCAGGATCTTTCAATTGACAGCGTAGTTTCCCCGTGAAAGCGAGATCTCCTTTAATAGCAATGGCTTCAATATTCCCTGATAAATTAATGTTTTCATCAGGATTTCTCATCAAATCTTGCTGTTCTAAACTTAATTTAATTAACGGTTTTATTTCAGCTTCTTCAGGAATAGCTTCAGATTCTTCTACCTGATGATTATTTAAAGTTGGCTCAACTTTTTCTCGTAATAACTGTTCTAATTGCTGTAGGTAATATTGGGCTTGAGAATTTCCAGAATTAGATAACTGTAATGAAGAATTAGGGGAAATTTCTGCAACAGGTACAGGATTATTGGTAACAACCGATGGTAAAATAGTTAAGGTCAGTTTTTCTTGCCAATTTTCCCCTAAAAACTCTGATAAAACATCCCCATAACAGCGAATATCCCAAATAGTTCCTGGGGATAATTCAGTATAGGGAAGAATCATTACTAACCCTTGGGAATTAACCCGACGTTGATATTGTTGCCCTTCTCCACTTTGGCAAGTAATACGAACTTCAAGAATACTATTAAAACGGTTAGATTGGGCGAGGATGCGGTATTTTCCGGCTTCTAATTGCCAGGTAGGAGAATTAATAGGATGCCATTGACGATCGCCTTCTTTTTGGATGAGGAATTCCCAAGACTTCATCGGTTTTATTATGTTTATTGTGTTGAGTGAGTAGTTGTTTTTTTATGTCTGTCAACTTGCTCCTTAAGTTCCCCAATATTGTTAAGTAATTTTTCTTGGGTGAGTTGTTCTTGTTCTTTGGTGGTTAACCACTTCAGTTGAACCATCTTGTTTTCTGCTTCCTCATCTCCCAAAACCAAACAAGCGATCGCCCCACTGCGATCGGCCCGTTTAAACTGCTTACCAAAAGCACTCCCACTCATATCTAATTCCACCGTTAAGCCCTCAAAACGCAACTTTTGGGCTAAGATTAACCCCTGGGCCTCTGCGGCTTCTCCCCGCGAAACAATGTAGAGATCTGGAGACATTTGGGGGGATGTTTTCAATTGTTTCAGCAAAATAATTAAGCGTTCCATGCCGATCGCCCATCCCACCGCCGGAGTTTGGCCCCCGCCTAATTCTGCCACTAACCCATCATAACGCCCACCTCCGCACACGGTTGCTTGGGCCCCCAAATCATCGGATTGAATTTCAAAGGCAGTATGGGTATAGTAATCTAAGCCTCGCACTAAACAAGGATTTAAGTGATATTCAATGCCTAAATCAGTTAATAATTGTTGGACTTGCTCAAAATGTTTATGAGACTCCTTACCTAAATATTGCAAGATATTGGGCGCATTTTGATTAATTTCTTTAGTACGTTGATCCTTACTATCTAAAATGCGTAAGGGGTTCCGTTCTAAACGATCTTGAGAGTCGGGATCTAATTCATCTTTATAAGGTAAAAAATAGTTAACTAACGCCTCTCGATACTGTTGTCGATCGCTGCGATCGCCCACGGAATTAATATCTAATTTTAAACTTTGTAAACCCAAAGCTTTGAGAATATCCGTTGCTAAGGCGATCGCTTCCACATCAGCCCTCGGATCACCCGTGCCGATTAATTCTAACCCAATTTGATGAAATTGTCGCTGACGACCCGCTTGAGGTCGTTCATAACGAAACATCGGGCCACAATACCAAAGACGTTGTACCCCACCTGCGGCATAGAGGTTATTTTGTAAAAAAGCACGCACGACCCCTGCAGTTCCTTCAGGACGGAGAGTTACAGAGCGATCGCCCCGGTCAGTAAAAGTATACATTTCCTTACCTACCACGTCCGTCCCTTCCCCGATACCCCGTTCAAAGAGAGAGGTTTGCTCAAAAATGGGGGGACGAATTTCTTGATACATAGCGCGACTGAGAATTTGAGTGGCAATAGTTTCCACATATTGCCAATAACCAATCTCCTCTGGCAGAATATCCTTTGTACCTGGTAGTGTTTGAATTGTACCCATTGGGGTTAACTTGACCTTAAAAACCGCTAGGATAAAAATCATACCATCAATCAGCAACGCCCAAAATGCTAATCGGGGACAATTTCAACCACTAAGACCACCAGATGCCTCTGTAATGGACTCCGCAATCTGTAGCCCGCCATACAGTGCGATCAGCACTCCCATCACACCTGCAAGAATTGCCTTAGATTCCGGATCTTCATCCATCCGCACTGCGAAGGCGCAGATCCGACTAAGGTAATTACAGATATTGCTAGTCTGATCAAGGATTGCTTCGGTACGATTCCTTGATGCTGGATAACTCGAAAGCTCGGAGAAATGGTAACAAGTCGGTACTAATGCCAAGACAGCAATCGTAGCATCAAACCCTGTTCCTATTTTTTTCGTCTTCGTCGTTAGAGATTGGAGCTCGGCGGCATCTGTAATCCCACGTTTTTTGGCAATAACCTTAGGTGCAAGAAAGAATACTACCTGACCTAATAGGGTGGCACCGGTGCTGACAGTGGAGATTTTTGACATCACGGCATTCTGAATCGGATATGGTCCTGCTAGAACTGCTGAGAATCCAGCTGCCATACCCCCTACGACTCCTGATATACCTACCGCCGTTTCATACTCACTGTTACCTTGATCCGATAACGCATCTGCCACTGCCAATACAGCAGAGATTAAACCAACAACACCACCAATCGTATGCCCTACAAGGAAAATAGCATTCTGCGCATTTTCTGGGAGCTTGATAGGCACAAACGGTGACTCCTGTTTACCTGAATCATCTGCCGATGCTACCGCGATTGACATCATTGGTTTTATGCCAATTGACATCATTGATTCTATTTCGTAAGGAGCTACCGAGTGTATTTCACCTCCACCACCACCTGTGTTCCTACTAGCAAACGCCGTCCGCAACGAGTCAAGATCCTTTGCTGCAAGAATCTTGTCGCTGAATCCGTCATTCGACGAGAAGGGAGCAGCATTTTTAATCCCCTTATAAACCAAGGTTGCAGGAACTGCGCCAATCATCATAATCACGTCAAGCATGGAGAATGAAATTTTTATCCCGACATCTTCCAAAATATCCGAGAGGACAGGAATCCAAATCGGAGTATCCAGTGCTTCGACGACGGCTCGTGCGAGAATAACAAAGACATCAATGAGGAGATCTACCAGATCCTCCGTGCTATTTAACAGTGCATCTACAACAATTGCTGTGAGTTTTTTCAGCACATCACTAAGTGAAAGTGACTCATATTGAGAATTCCCTATCAACTCGGACTGAATTCGATTCACTGCATCAATTAATACATTACCTTCGTCCTCTAATGCCTGAACGGCACGATTGAGCAAATCGTCAATTACATCTACAGCAGCACTACTAGATCCTTGACTTTGGCTATTCGGGGCATTATGAACGAAATGCTGAAAGAGGAACATGGCAGGTGAAGTAAAAACTTCCCCAATATCAGTTATTGCTTGTAGATAACCGAGAGGATGACTGCTATTTTCTACACTTGGTTGCCAGTCATCGTGCTTGATTCCTGCCCAGTCATCTACTGTATTTTTAGCCTCAGTAATCAAACCGTTGAAGTCTGTTTTAAAGCCTTCAATACCATCAAGTACATGATCGAAATAGAGAAGGAGAAGTTTCTTGAATACATCTTTGGTGCGGACAAAATCTTCCCAATTGAATAGGAATTTTAAATAGTCAATAAGATCGCCAATAAAAGTCTTGATGGCGTTAAAAACAAGTTCAAGGGCGTGGGCTACTTTTTCAGCACAATCAATGACAAATCGATAGGCTTTTTCACCAATTTTGGCAATAAAATGCCAAGCATCTTCTGCCGCCACAATAAAGACATGAAAGACTTCTTTCCCAATATTTTCAAAAAAGCTAATAACATCCCCTGCCGCAACCTCAATCGCACTGGTAAAGTCACTGAAGCCGTTGCTAGTAGAAAAATTATGGGCGGGAAGTGCAACCGCATTAGCACCAGTAAAAGCGTTAACAGAATTTGGTTCAACTGCTAAAGCAAAAATCTGACTATGAGGAACAGCAGATAAGGATGAAGTAGTTGTAGGAGTTGCAGTTTTGACAGAACCATCAGCAGGTAGAGATTGTGAAACTGTTGCAAGTTGTTTGATGGAATCGACAACAGCTTGTTTGTCAGCATCGCTGGTAGAGGATGAAACTAAGGTTTTAGGTGTAGAACCAATTGCTCCATACTCAATCTTGGCATTATTTAACTTTTCTACACTATCGAGTTGTTCAACTTTTTCCCTTGGTTTATCCATCGGGTTAATGCTGATCACCTTACCATCATTTCCATAAATCTTGAAACAAGATCCTTTGAGACTACTGACTTTTTCAACAATGGTGATTCCTCCCATTGAGTCGGAAGTAATCTCAATCGGTTCTTTATCCAAAACATAGTAACGATTATTAATATAAACACTACAACGATCAAGAGAACCTAATTTGATTTTAGCCTCAGATATAGGGGAATTTTTATCGTCAGCAATATGAATCCTTGTTGTATAAGAGTTAAATTTTAAGGATGTAGCGTCTTGTTGTAGAGGAGGCAATAAAATATCATGATATTTCCAGATAGTTGTTTCTGGAGATTGGACAGCTTTCTTTAACTGATTACCACCGACATGAGCGAAAAAAGTATTACCATCATTGACACAGTTGACATAAGGAGTCACTTGTTCAACTCCATTTAAAAGAGCAAGAGGATAGCTCCAAGCAGAGGGATTTTTGATATTCGTCTTGCTACAAGTTGTATAAAAAATTTCCTGCTCCCTGTTCAAACCCCAAACAATAACTTTAGAATCAGTTGTGTGAACGAATAACTTTTGGACATCAAGGAAAATATCATTTTCAAAAACCTTGATCCCCTCTTTCTCACCTTGTTGTTGATTGTAGGGGAAATAATAAAGTGCTTTATCACCAGCAACAAAAAGATCCGTAAAGTTGCCATCAGCTGCTGATCCTACCGCAATCGCAGAAGCAGAGGGTGGTGTAACTAACCTGACAGGATTGGCAGGAGCGCGAAGTTCAAAAGGGTTATAGAGAGGCGTATAAATGAGTTCAAGCTTGTTATCTATATCGCCCAAAGTATAAATTCCTTCAACTCGTTCTCTTGATCTTTTACCTAGACAACTTTTGATTTGATCTGGCTCTAGATTGGCAGGTAAATCATGGGCATTCCAGAACTGTCCTGTGATTTTTTTTGTGGGATCGATATAATATCTGAAAACAAATTTTTGAGTATCATCTGGATTCTTGATGATATCAATAACAATATATTCCCCATTATGCGATTGAGCAATATAAATGTCATTAATTGCAATTTTTGAAAAAGAATGGTTTTTATCGTCAAATGGCATAATTAGCCAGTTAATCTTTTGACTCCATGAAATATCGGAATTTGAATTGTTCTGTGCCAGATATAAATAATCTTGTCCATCCACAGTGATTGCTAAAGCAATGTCAACGTTATCATTATTTATACTTTGTGAAACAGCAAAGGTTTTGGCAACGACAGGTAATCCGTTATGATATTGAGACAAGGTACTACTTAAATCGGTTTTTTCCCAGCCTGTAGCATGATCTACCGATTCTTTTGTTAAGTAAAAAACATTATCTGTTCCAATCGAAAAAAGTAGGGAATGCCCCTCATTAGTTTGCAGTGCTTCAAACTGTGCATCTGGTGCAACAACTTCAGCCTGCTTGTAATTCTGCATTAATTCTGACGAAAAAGTGATTTTGACTGACATAATTTTTCTCCTTGATGTTACATGAACTTTTTGATTTTTATTAGGGAAATGTTTGATTAGAATAGAGAAGATTCTTCTGGATCTACATAGGTGATATGGGCAACTAGATCCTGATTATCTGAAAAATAAACATCCTTAAAGATAAAAGTTTTCCCACCCGGAAATACCCAGACACCAGATCCTCTTAACATTTCTAAAATTTCTTGCTCATGTTTGTCAAGGAAATCTTTTAGATGAGTCCAAAAAATTTTTACCTTATCGACCACACCATTAATTTGCCCTAAAGTAACAAATTTAGACCAACCACTGGGATCGATATTATCTGAAAGATCGGAAAAATGTGGAGAACCTGTTGTTAAAGTAATGGTTAGATTTCCTGATTGATCGACTCCTATTTGGTAAGATGTTTCCGTTTGGTATTTGACAAAATTTCCCTCTGTCACTCCTCCGTATAGATTGATATGAACATAGGCAGTTGCTGTTGTTACAGTCCTGATAATGTTGTTCTCTAGATAGATATCGCTTTGAAGACTATTGGTTAAAGTTATATTCCCCCAATTTGGCCCAAAAGTATCGCTATCGTGGGCACTGCGTGAATAAGAAAAAGTCAATACCTTAGATGTGCCATCATTGACTACTTGATAAGTTTGCGGAGTAGTTTCGCTCTTGTAACTGCAATTCCATTCTATTTTGATAAGATTGACATGAATACTGCAACTGGGTATAAGACAAACGCTTTTGAGAGATGGGGATAATTGCTGATTAAGGAAAGAGGCAAAAATTCCCTTCTTAATTGTCATCGTGCCAGCATAATCACTTTCTTCCGATTTCTTAACCCAATTCCATCCAAATTCAACAGGAGCAGGCATATGGTGATTGTCAGACATCACCAAATAATTCAAGGTGTACAGGTCGTGACTTTTCGTTGGCACTCCATTTTCATCACGGAACGGAGACACCATGAAGGTTAAATCTGTAGGAATAATAGAAGAAGATGTTGTTGATGGCTTTGTGGGCTTAACCGAATATCCCAAGAGAATATTTCCATCGGGGTTAGCAGGATCTTTGCTCTGCTCCTGCAATTGTTTAAAGTAGGAACTTATAAACACCCGTGTTAGATATATATAAGCGGTGCTGGTATTTTCTAAACCCACAACCGTAGGAGGAGATTCCAAGCCAGCCGTATTCAAATCAAGATATAATTGTTGAACACTAAACGCTGAATCTTTGTTTAAGTTTTTAACTTTTCTTTGTACACTCTCTGGTAAATGACTAAAAGCACTATCACTCGAATTCAAATCTAACTTCACATTAAACTGAAATACCCAAGGTGCAGGTGCATCTGCTTGGGATAGATTAGTCCAAGAATAGCCACGTCGTTGAGGTTCGGCATTTAATATCCTGAAGTCCTTGAAAAACAGATTATAGGTAACGATAACTGAACCTTTATCTAAAATGATCACATTTGGGATTGATTCAAGAGGGAAATCAGGAAGTCCCATTGTGGCTTTGAAGGCAAACGAAAAATACTTATCGTAGGCTTTATCAGCAGCAGCTTTCTGAGCAGCAGTTTGATTAGTGGTGGGAATAGAGAATAGATCCATACCCGCTATTTTGGATAATTGATCATAATCCCCAGGAACATCTGTATAAGTCCCATCACTTTGCTCTTGGGATACATAGCAACTAATAAAGTCCTTGCCCTCGAATTTATCCAAAAATTGTTTCATCGTCGCATTAATGGACTCTTGTGTTGTCGAAACAACCAAGTCATATCCATATTGGGGCAGAGATAAGTTTGATTCATGTCCAGACATTTTAATTTTCTCCGTTGTTTAACGTTTTGCCTTAAAATACGGGTCTTGCCCAATTGTAACAAGAGAATGGCCCAATTTTGGTCAATTCTCTTGTTACAATTGATCTAGTCAGTTATCGCCACGGATAGGAGACTTGATATCATGCAACCTATATATATTCCCCATTTACTGCAAATCCCTAATAGAACCCAAACCCTTCTCTTAGATGATATTGTCCCTGGCTTAGACACCTTGACTCCAGTTCGTGGGAAAGTGTTAATTAGACATGGTGGTACGTTTCTAGAGATTGGACTCAGGGTAGAAACCATTATGACCTTAAGCTGCGATCGCTGTCTACAACAGTATAATCATCGCCTAACCCTTGATACATCAGAAATTATTTGGTTAGATAAAAATGCTGATCTTCCTCAAAACTTTCCCCAAGAGAGAGAAATTGCCTGGGAAGATTTATCAGAAACCCTGTCCCCCGAAGGACATTTTGATCCCAATAGTTGGCTCTATGAGCAATTATCCTTAGCCATTCCCCTCAGACAATTATGTGGTAAAAATTGTCAAGCTCCAAGGACACAACCTGATGAAAACCCAACTATAATTGATAGTCGCTGGTCTTCTTTGGAGTCTTTAAAAGGACAACTACCACAATAAATTATCCCTCAATTCTAGAACCATGAATTAATATATTTTTTTTATATTTTAGCATTGACTTGGAATTTTGTCTAAGTTATATTATTAGAATAAATCCCTTAAATTTAAGTATAAAACCAGGTAATTTCCACAGTTTTACCTCCTATGATTAATTGTATAAGCGTTCAGCGCATTAGTTTCTGTTTAGGGACTCTGGGGAGTCTCTTAACATCTGTTCCCAGTATCGCTGCTGAATTCCGCACCATTGACGGGACAAATAATAACCCCTTAGACTTAGGTGCAGCCAATACCCAACTGCTACGCCTAGCCTCGCCCCAGTATCAAGATGGAATTTCAGAACCGAGAGGAGATATTAACCTACCAAATCCTCGCGCTATTAGTAATGGAATAGCGGCACAATCAAGTTTAATTCCTAATAGTTTGCAGGCGAGTAATTGGATTTGGCAATGGGGACAATTTATCGATCATGATCTTGATTTGACCCCAGCTAATACTACCTCACCAGAACTGTTTAATATTCCCGTCCCCACAGGTGATCCGTTTTTTGATCCCAACAGTACCGGAAACCAAGTAATTGGCTTTGAACGCTCTATTTTTGATGAAAATAGTAATCCTCGCCAACAAATTAACCAGATTACCTCCTTTATTGACGCTTCTAATATTTATGGTTCCGATGTAACTAGGGCTAACGAACTGAGAGGTAGCAATGGCACACTGATGATGAGTGTCGCCGATAATGGGGAAGGCCTCTCAATGCTGGATGCCAATCAAAATTTCATCTCTGGTGATATCAGGGCTAATGAACAAATCGCCTTAACCGCCACTCATTCCCTATTTAATCGAGAACATAATCGACTGGTGGGAAGCATCAAACAGCGTCTAGATGACGGTGAAACTGCCTTAGTTGATGAGTTTAATCATTCAGGGTTGAGTGAGGATGACTTTTTCTATGAAGCAGCGAGAAAAGTCCTAGGGGCCGAGATCCAAAAAATCACCTATGAGGAATATCTCCCCATCCTATTAGGGCCGAATGCTTTATCATCCTTTACAGGTTATAACGCTCTGGTTAATCCGAGCATTAGTAACGAATTTTCAACGGCCGCTTTTCGGGTTGGCCACACCCTACTCTCTCCTACTCTACTACGACTTAACAATGATGGAACTGTCGCGGATGAGGGAAATATAGCCCTACGGGATGCTTTTAATAACCCCGATCAACTCAAACAATTTGGGGCAGACTCCTTATTATTAGGGTTAGCTTCGGCCAACGCCCAAGAAGTGGATACCCTGATCATCGATGATGTCAGAAATTTCCTGTTTGGACAACCTGGGATGGGGGGGATGGATTTAGCTTCTTTGAATATACAACGGGGGCGAGATCATGGTATTCCTGATCTTAATACTGTTCGTTTAGCCCTTGGTTTATTACCCTATAGCAGCTTTTTAGAGTTAACGGGAGGAGATGTAGACTTAGCTAATGCTTTTGAGTCAATTTATGGGTCAATTAATGAAGTAGATCTTTGGATCGCGGGACTAGCGGAAACCCATTTTAATGGGGGTTTAGTGGGGGAAACTTTCTTTGCTATTATCAAAGATCAATTTGAGAGACTGCGGGACGGTGATCGCTTTTTCTATCAAAATGCCGATGAATTAGCGGATATTTTGCTATTCGATCCTGACTTTAATAACACTACCCTATCTAACATTATCCAACGCAATACTAGCATTACTAACCTTCAGGAAAATGTGTTTATCTATGTTAGTACCCCTGAGTCTTCCCCTGTCTTCTCCTTGCTTCTTTTCGGTATTTGTGGGGCAATGGGGTTGAAGGTAAATCGAACAAAAATAGTGATTAGTCGGGAGGGTAAATGCCCACCCAATCTAAAGAATGATTAAAAAAATTAAGAAAGTAGCCCTTTTTGGTGGCACTCATGGCAATGAAATGACCGGAATCTATTTAATTAAAAAGTTTCTCAAAAATCCTCATTTAATTGAGCGATCAACTTTTGATATTTTCCCCTTTTTAGCTAATCCTAAAGCCATTGATTTAAGGGTAAGATATGTTGATACCGACTTAAATAGATGTTTTGATCAGCGAGATATTGACAATTTAGATCATGGCCTTTATGAGCAACTTTTAGCGAAAACAATTTATCAAAAACTGATCAAAAATCAGATTCAATTTCTCATTGATTTACATAGCACAACTTCCCAAATGGGACTAAGTATTATTCTCTCTGATACTAATTCTTTTCATTTATGTTTAGTCAGTTATTTAAGTTCAATTTATCCTGAACTTAAGGTTTTATATTATCGTTCAGAACGAGAAAACCTTTTATTAAGAAGTAGTACCGAGTTAGGACTTACTATTGAAGTTGGGCCAGTTGCTCAAGGAATTTTAGATGCTACCTTATTTAGTCAAACAGAACAACTTATTTATAGTTTATTAGATTATTTAGATAACTATAATCAAGAAGAAATCGCAGATTTACCCAGAAAATTAACTTATTACGAAGTATTTAAAACCATTGATTATCCCCGTAATCATCAAGAGATAACAGGAATGATTCATCCCACACTGCAATTTAAAGATTATCAACCTCTTAATCCTGGCGATCCCTTATTTATTACCTTTGATGGAGAAACCATTACTTATGAAGGAGATACTACAGTTTATCCTGTCTTTATTAATGAATCAGCTTATTATGAAAAAAGTATTGCTATGTGTTTGACAGAAAAGCGAGAAGTAACGGTAAATATGAATCAAGAATAGTTCTCCTATTCATTCGATTTGTTAATAATATCAACTAAAATACTAATAGTTTCCTCTAGTTGTTGTACTTTATTTTCAAGGGTGTTAACTCTGTCATCTAAGCTAAATTTTTTATCTGGTAATTGATTATTGATGCTCCAAAACTCAGATTAATTAGCAAGAGAAACCCCAGAAGTGAGAGCTAATAAGTTACAAACTTCCTGATCGCTGGTTTGAGAAAAATCATCATACCAAAGACTGATAGAATTAAGATTATCTGGCTTTTCTAAACAAACTACTTGAGCAACTTCAAGCTCTAATTGGCGACAAACAGAGGGAGGCGCAACAGGAACCGCTACAATAATTTTTTGAGGATGTTGTTGCTTTAAAATAGCGATCGCAGCTTTAATCGTTGAGCCTGTGGCAATACCATCATCCACAAGTATAATGGTTTGGTGGGTAATCGTTGGCCAGGGTTTATCCCCGCGATAAACCAGTTCACGACGCGCTAATTCAAGCTTTTCTTCTTGAGTAACTTTTTCAATAATACTTGGTGAGAGATTTAACCAGTTCACCACATTATAATTAATGATTCTCACCCCACCAGAAGCGATCGCACCCATAGCCAATTCTCGGCGATCAGGAACCCCCAATTTTCTCACTAAACAAACATCCAAGGGAAGATTTAGTTTTTTAGCAATTTCAAACGCTACGGGAACCCCACCCCTCGGCAACGCTAAAACTAAGACATCCTTGCGGTTTTTAAACTCCGTTAGGCGAGTAGCTAACTGTTGCCCTGCTTCTGGGCGATCATGAAACCTAGTATTCATAGTGGTTATAACCTCTTGAACAGCAATTATGCAACAACACCACCCGTAGGAGTAATACCCCAAAACAACACTCAAGCCCTCTTGATGTAGAGACAGACAAGACTCTAAACCTTCATATTCCACTTTCAGATTAGCATTTTTTGGGAGAATTTTATGTTAAAAAATATCAAGTTTTGGGCAAAAAACAAGTTTAAATAGAGAATAGCCAATTACTCATAAGTTCTTGAGAATTGCTATATTTAATGGGATAGTTAGCTGATTGTTCATGACCGAATCTAAACCCGTTTCTCTCACCCCCAAATCTCGGCTCAGTCGTTTTTCCTTGAATAGTTGGACAGCACTGGTAATCATCATTGCCGCTTTAATTGCCACACCGATTTTATTTGTTGTTAGTAGCCTTTTTACCAATGCTCAAGCCGTCTGGCAACACTTAGCTGCAACCGTCCTCACGGATTATATTATCAACTCTCTGTTGCTGATGTTTGGCGTTGGGGTAGGGGTACTGATGATGGGAGTCTCAACCGCTTGGTTAGTCACCTTATGTCGCTTTTGGGGATGTAGTTGGTTTGAATGGTTATTGTTACTTCCTTTGTCTGCCCCTGCCTATTTATTAGCTTACACTTATACGAATATGCTGGACTATTATGGCCCAGTACAAATCACCCTGCGTCAGTGGTTTGGATGGAGTAATGTTAATGATTATTGGTTCCCTGATATTCGTTCTTTATGGGGAGCAATAATCATGTTAATTCTAGTGCTTTATCCCTATGTTTATTTACTAGCACGGACTGCTTTTTTAGAACAATCTATCTGCACCTTAGAAGCGAGTCGTTCTTTAGGATGTAGCCCTTGGCAAAGCTTTTTTAAAGTGGCTCTTCCCTTAGCTCGTCCTGCTATTATGGCGGGGTTGGCTTTAGCTTTGATGGAAACCCTTAATGATTTTGGAACAGTACAATATTTTGGCGTAAATACGTTTACTACTGGAATTTATAGTACCTGGTTTGGATTAGGGGAACGGCAAGCAGCAGCGCAATTAGCCGCATTTTTAATGTTGTTTATTGTGGGATTAATTACCCTAGAATTATGGTCACGTCGTCAAGCTCGTTATTATCAAACCAGTAGTCCTCAGCTTCATTTACCACGATATCAACTGAATTCATGGCGAGCAATTATTGCCTGGTTTGTTTGTTTTTTACCCTTCTTTGGCGGATTTTTAGTTCCGGCAATTTATTTGATTCATTTAGTCATTGCCAATGCCACTGATGCCCTGGCTAATAATTTTTGGCAGTTGGCAAGTCATAGTTTAATTGTGGCGGTTATTACTGCGATCGCTGGGTTACTTCTTGCCTTAATTATGGCCTATGGACAGCGATTACAAAACAATCTTTTTATGAAGATTAGTATTAGAATTGCTGCCTTGGGTTATGCTATTCCTGGCTCGGTTATTGCGGTGGGAATTTTAATTCCCGTGGGGAAATTGGATAATGCGATCGCTAATTTTATCCAACATACTTTTAATCTAAAAATCGGGTTATTAATTAGTGGTACTATTGTCGCTTTAATTTATGCTTATTTAGTGCGTTTTTTACCCGTTGCATTTGGGGCAGTAGAGTCGAGTTTAGGGAAAATAAAACCAAGTTTAGATGATGCAGCCAGAAGTTTAGGCTCAACCCCTAGCAATATTTTAGTTAAGGTACATACTCCCTTAATGACAGGGGGAATGTTAACCTCAATTATGTTAGTATTTGTCGATGTTATGAAGGAATTACCTGCCACTTTGGTTATTCGTCCTTTTAACTTTGATACTTTAGCAATTAGAGTTTATCAATATGCCTCGGATGAACGTTTACCAGAGGCAGCAGCCCCCGCTTTAGCCATTGTTTTAGTTGGCATGATTCCGGTCATTTTTCTGAGTTGGCAACTGGCTAAATCAAGACGAATGGATTAAGGTTTTTTGCGATAAGTTTTGCAGAAAAATGCTTAACTATTAGACATTTTTTTTAAGGCTGCAAGCGCGTGTAATTGAACGGATTTTTCTGGATCTTTGGCCAGTTTATTCAAGGACTTAATTGCCATTGAATCACCCAATTCCCCTAAAGATAATGCAACAGATTGTTTAATTATTTTATCCCTAATAACGGGTTTATCTAAAGATAAAAAATCCATTAATATTTGAGTTGCTTTAAGTTTTAAATGCTCCTGGTTTTGTGTTCCTAATATCACAATAATTTCTTGGCATATTTCTGATTTTTCCTTTAATAATGCTTGTTGTAAATAGTCTAAAGCTTGAGGGTTTTCTGTCCAATTTAAGGCTTTTATGACTTCTTTTTTGAGCATTGGGGGAGTTAGTTCAGAACTAAGAACTTGAGATAAAGCTTCCGTTGCTTCTTGATCTTTCATTCTTCCTAATGCGAAAGCAGCTTGTTGACAGACTTCTAAATTAAGATCATAAAGTAAAGGTTTTATCTGTTTAATAAACTCAAATTTTTCTTTGAATTCTGGCTGCATTTCCAAAGCAATAATCCCTTCTTTACGAATTGAAAAGATAGGATCTTTTAACGCTTTTATAAAGATAGGAATTAGTTGAGAATCATGAAAACTCCCTAAAGATTCAATGGCGATCGCACGAATTTCTGGGTTAGAATCATCTACGACTTTTAAGAGGGGTAAAATAGTTTCTGAATGACGAATTTGTGCTAACGCTTTCACAGCTAATAATTTAGAGGAATCATCCATTAATAATTGTTCTAAGTTATTAATAGCAGCAATTCCCATATTTCCTAATGCTTCTGCTGCTATCTCTAATAGTTCTTCTTCTTCTGTTGTTTGTAGTAAGTTAACGAAAGCAATTATAATTTTTGTGTCGTTAAATTTTCCTAAAATACGTCCCACAAACCAACGATATTCTGTCTCAATTTCCTCATTTTCTAAGATATTTAATAATGGATCAATGATAGAATCTCCTAATTTTGGCAACAGGTTTGCTACTTCCCAACGTTGTTGAAAATCTCCAGTTTCTAGAAGATATAATCCTAATTCAATGGGGTCAAATTCTTGGATTTTGGAACTATAAACAACCGACGTAAATTGTTGTAATGTTAGGTTATTATCCATAGAAAAAGTCTGTTTATAATTCATTGATTTTTAGATTATTTATACTTTTAGAAAAATAATTGCTGAAAAGTTTGGCATGAATTTGAAAAAGAGAAAGAAATCAAGAAAAGATTACTTAATACTTTGATTGGCTGCTTTTGTTAAAACATCCTCCATCCAACGATTAATACTTTTACCTTCTTTTGTTGCAGCAATGGTGATTTTTCGGTGAGTTTCTGGAGTTGTCCGAAAATGAAACTTGCCAGAAAATGGCTTATCAGGAGATTGCCCTATTTCCTCACAAAATTCTAAATAATCATCAATAGAATTATAAAACTCTTGACGTGCTTCTTCAATAGTTTGTCCTTGAAATGTAATAACATCTTTAATATCAAGAACACGACCAAACAATATACTACTGTCAAGATCGATATCAATATGACCAGTATAGCCCTTGTAAGTTAACATCGTTTGCATTTTTCCTTTTCGTTGAAACGGCACAATTGAACTAGATAAGTAATTAAGTAACATTAAAGTTAAATGATTCATTTAGAAATATCTGGGGATTTTTTTTGAGTAGGAGGAAACTATAATGGTATCAAAAAATAATACCATTGCCTACAAATAGTACAAATAAACCTTGTATAAGATATTTTTGTACTAATTTTGGGACAAAATACCATTCCCTCTCCTCAAGGGAGTAAGAAATGCAAAAAATACATATTTAAAATGCAAAAAGCGCATTCTAGGTCATGCTTTGTGATATTAGATACAAATTGTCTAGGGTTGAAGGGATTAAATGGGAACAACTTGACCCGATGGAGGTTTTTCCTGTGGTTCAAAGTATTCAACCTCAAACCACCGTATCTTTAAACAAATTTGAAAAACTTAAGGCAGAAAAAGATGGACTAGCGATCAAAGATGAACTGGAATACTTAGCTCAGATCGGTTGGGAAGCGATGGACAAAACCGATCTGGAACATCGTCTTAAATGGCTTGGGGTCTTTTATCGCCCCGTTACTCCCGGCAAGTTCATGTTAAGAATGCGAATACCTAATGGCATTTTAACCAGTGAACAAATGCGAGTTCTCGGTAACATTGTACAGCGATATGGGGACGATGGCAGTGCCGACATTACCACCAGGCAAAATCTGCAATTAAGGGGTATTCGTCTGGAAGATATTCCCGATATTTTCAGTCGTCTGAAGGCAGTTGAGATGACATCTATGCAGTCGGGAATGGATAATGTGCGGAACATTACAGGATCACCTGTTGCGGGGTTAGATCAAGAGGAATTAATTGATACCCGTGAGTTAGTTCAAAAAGTCCAAGACATGATTACCAACAATGGCGAAGGTAATTATGATTTTACTAATCTGCCCCGTAAATTCAATATTGCCATTGAAGGGGGACGAGATAACTCAGTTCATGCAGAAATTAACGATATTGCCTTTGTCCCTGCCTATAAAAATGGTGAATTAGGGTTTAATGTGGTAGTCGGTGGCTTTTTCTCTGCTAAACGTTGTGAAGCGGCTATTCCTCTTAATGTTTGGGTTGCTCCAACCGTAGAAGCAGTTGTTGGTTTATGCCATGCCATTTTAACCGTTTATCGGGAGCATGGTTTACGAGCAAACCGTCAAAAATCCCGTTTAATGTGGTTAATTGATGAATGGGGAATCGATAAATTTCGGGCTGAAGTGGAAGCAGAATTAGGTTATGCTTTGGCAACGGAAGCGGAAAAAGATGCTATTGACTGGGAAAAACGAGATCATCTGGGTATCTTCCCTCAAAAACAAACAGGCTTAAATTATGTTGGCTTGCACGTCCCCGTAGGTCGGTTTTCTGCCCAAGATATGTTAGATTTGGCAAGAATTGCTGAAGTCTATGGCAGTGGAGAGATACGCTTAACCGTTGAGCAAAATGTCATCATTCCTAACATTGCTGAGGACAACTTAGAGACATTTTTAGCTGAACCGATCTTAGAAAAGTTTACCATCAACCCAAAACCCTTACAACGGGCCTTAATTTCCTGTACGGGGGCGCAATTTTGTAACTTTGCTTTAGTAGAAACAAAAAACCGCGCTGTTGCTTTGGCCAAGACTTTGGATGAAACCTTAGATTTACCCCAAACCGTGCGAATTCATTGGACAGGGTGTCCTAACTCCTGCGGACAACCCCAAGTTGCAGATATTGGGTTAATGGGAACCAAAGTCCGCAAAGATGGCAAAACTGTGGAAGGGGTTGACCTGTATATGGGGGGAAAAGTGGGCAAAGATGCTCATTTAGGAACTTGTGTGCAAAAAGGGATTGCCTGTGATGATTTATTACCTGTTTTGTCTGAAATTTTGCTCAAGAATTTCGGCGCAAAACGACGGTAATAAACCCTGTAGGGGCGAACGGCCGTTCACCCCTACGAAAACCTTCACAACTTCACTATCAACTTTAAATCTTGTCTAACTCACTCAATAGAGAGGAAAAAAATTAAATGCTTGGAGAAATGTGGTCCCTACGTGGACGGTATAAAATCCTCCACCTGACTTGGTTTGCTTTCTTTCTGTCCTTTGTGGTGTGGTTTAACCTTGCACCTTTAGCCACTCAAGTTAAAGCTGACTTTGGCTTAGAAGAAGGTCAAATCAGAACCCTGGCTATTTGTAACGTGGCTTTGACGGTTCCGGCCCGGATTATTATTGGGATGCTATTAGATAAATATGGCCCCAGAATCACTTATACTCTGCTGTTAATCTATGCAGCCATTCCCTGTTTAATTTTTGCCACAGCACAGAATTTTAGTCAGTTAGTAATTAGTCGTCTAGCCTTAAGTATTGTGGGTGCAGGGTTTGTCATTGGTATTCGTATGGTAGCAGAATGGTTCCCTCCCAAAGAAATTGGTATCGCTGAAGGAATTTATGGCGGTTGGGGTAACTTTGGCTCTGCGGCGGCGGCTTTTACCTTACCTGCGATCGGCGGTTGGTTGGCTTTTGGTGCAATGACTCCCGCAGGTGTTCCCCTGTTAAACTGGCGAATTTGTATCGCGGGAACGGGTATTATTGCGGCTCTCTACGGCATTTTTTACTATAACAATGTCAAAGATCATCCCCCCGGTAAAACCTATCGTAAGCCCAAAAGTGCCAGAGGTATTGAAGTAACTACAAAGCGGGATTTCTGGTTTTTAATGGTGATGAATGCGCCCTTATCCGGCATTCTCATGGTATTAGCTTGGCGGTTAAAGAAAGTCGGGCTTTATGATGTCAATACGATGTATATTGTTTGGGCCTGTTTAGTCGGTTTATATCTGTTCCAAGCTTATAACTGTTGGGTGGTTAATAAAGACTTGATGACGGGTAAAAAACAGTATCCTGCCAAAGATCGTTACAATTTCTCTCAAGTCGCTATCTTAGAGTTAACCTATTTTGTCAATTTTGGCTCAGAATTAGCGGTTGTTTCCATGCTTCCGGCCTTCTTCCAAGGAACTTTTACCCTAACCCCTGCACAAGCAGGTATGATCGCTTCGAGTTACGCTTTTATGAACTTGATGTCCCGTCCAGGTGGGGGCTTAATTTCTGATAAATTGGGTAGTCGTAAGAATACGATGGCTGTCTTAACTCTGTGTATGGGTATCGGTTATCTGATGTTAGGGAGTGTCGGTAGTGGTTGGTGGCTTCCTGGAGCGATCATTTTAACCATGACTTGTTCTTTCTTTGTGCAAGCAGGAGAAGGGTCTACCTTTGCCATTGTACCCCTAGTTAAACGTCGTATTACGGGTCAGGTTGCCGGGAATGTGGGAGCTTACGGAAATGTCGGTGCAGTGGCTTATTTAACGATTTTTAGCTTATTACCCGAATGGTTAGGGGGAGGCAAAGACCCCAGTACCGCGATCATCGCTCAAGCAAATACCGCCTTTTTCCAGATTATGGGTATCATAGCGGTTACAGTGGCTTTCTTATGCTGGTTTATTCTTAAAGAACCTCATGGATCATTTGCTGAACACCATGAAGGAGAAGCAGAAGGGGAAGAATTTCATCATGAAAGCATCTTAGAAACTGAACCTTCTGTTGATTCTATTGCCAGAGGTTAAATCAATTCAATGATGGATAAGGGCTTAATAATATTAAGCCCCTACGGTTAACGCTTTGCAATTTTTTGAAATACACCATTAATTTGTAGGGGCATGGCGATAATAAGTTAATGGTTTTAAGAGTAAGCTTACTAATGCCATGCCTCTGCCATCGCTTTCATCAATATACTTCTGACTTCTGACTTCAATAAGTGTTCCTGTAACAACCGATGAATAAACCGATAACCCCCACCGACGCGCTGTAATAATAATTGTTCGGTACAATAATCTAAAAAACGGGCATAGTTCCAAGGGGTATAATTATTCATGGTTAAAACTAAGCGCAAATCAGTTTCGTTGGATTACTATGATAAAAGCTAATTTAGATTGGTTATTTGCTAACGATAATAATGTATTTGTTGCGGGGGACTTACTTTGGTATCCCGTAGAAGGTGACAATAAAAAAAGACTTGCACCGGATGTTATGGTAGTATTTGGTCGTACCAAAGGGGAAAGAGATTCCTATCAACAATGGAAAGAGGATAATATTGCGCCTCAAGTGGTATTTGAAATTCTTTCACCAGGGAATACTCAAACTGAAATGAGTCGTAAATTGCTATTTTATGAGCGTTATGGAGTGGAAGAATATTATATTTATGATCCTCATAAAAACGAACTTAGTGGACTGTTACGAGGAGAAGAAGGCTTAGAAATTATTGAAGATATTAATGGTTGGATAAGTCCCCGTTTAGGTATTCGTTTTGAAGTCACAGAACCCGAATTAAAGCTATATTATCCTGATGGTAATAGTTTTACAACTTACACGCAAGAGAAACAACGGGCCGACAAATTAGCAGCTAAATTAAAAGAATTAGGAATTAATCCAGATGAACTTTGACAGAATTTCGGTTAATTTTCTGGGATTAACAATATTAAGCCCAGAAAATTTTTGCTATCAGTTTAAAGCCTTGGTTTCAGTTTGCATCAAATCCCAAAATTCTGAGATATGTCTCATTGATTGAAGATGATAAACTGTCTTAGTGCTTCTCATTTTCATGACATAATCACGGTATTTCGGAGTTAAACGTCTATGACATAACCAAAGGGTACGATAACTGGTAATTGAACTTTTCACAAGAGGACTATTTTCCGGCCAACCTTGAGGGGGAGAGAAAAACCCCGTAACAAATCGTTTACTAACAAACCAAAAATGTAAAGATAAGGGTAGATCAATGTAAACTAAAGTATCTGCTTCTGCCAATCTTAACCAAACCGTTTCTAAACAACCAAATCCGTCAATAATCCATTGATCCTTTGCTATAATTTGCTCATGAATACCCTTATATTCTTCATAAGAAACTTTAGTACCCCCTGGTTGATATTGAATTTTATCCAAGACATAAAGGGGCAAATTGGTAATTTTTGATAATCTCTTGCTTAAGGTTGATTTACCACCGCCAGTATTGCCAAACACTGCTATTTTTTTCATCGGTTTAAATCCTTATCCTACTATCTCAACCTACTCATACAAAGCTTCTAATCTTCATTCCTGAAAACATCTGTGAATATATGAGGTAGTATTGCTAACATTAATTGTATCCAACCCTCTAGGATTCCCTAATTATGACTAACTCTGCAAAAACTCTCTGTCCTTACTGTGGTGTCGGTTGTGGTTTAGAAGTATTACCCCCGGCCCAACCTGGTAAAATGGTTAACCGAGATAGTCAAGGAAACCCTGTCTGGCAAGTAAGAGGCGATCGCAGTCACCCTTCTAGTCAAGGGAAAGTCTGTGTTAAGGGGGCAACGGTGAGCGAGTCTTTAGACAAAGATCGTCTTAAATATCCGATGATGCGGGAATCTTTGGATGATGATTTTCGTCGTGTTAGTTGGGATGAAGCGTTAGAAGCAATCACAAATAGAATTAAAACAGTACGTCTTACCCAAGGGCCTGATGCTTTATGTATGTATGGTTCAGGTCAATTTCAAACGGAAGATTATTATATTGCTCAAAAACTGTTTAAGGGGTTCCTAGGAACGAATAATTTTGATGCTAACTCCCGTCTCTGTATGTCTTCTGCGGTTGCAGGTTATACCCAAAGTTTCGGCAGTGATGGCCCCCCCTGTTGTTATGAAGATTTAGAGTTAACAGACTGCGCTTTTTTGGTGGGAACCAATACAGCAGAATGTCACCCCATTGTTTTTAACCGTCTGCGTGTGCATCATAAAAAGAATCGTAAGGTTAAAATGATTGTGGTTGACCCACGATGTACCCAAACCGCAGAAGCAGCAGATTTACATTTAGCCATTAAACCAGGGACAGATATTGATTTATTTAACGGTATTGCCTATTTATTAATGCGGTGGGGTCGCATTGATACCTTTTTTATTGATGAATGTACCCAAAACTTTTCGGCCTATGCTGAGGTTATCCGTCATTATCCCCCTGAATTAGTGGCCCGTAAATGTGGTATCCCTATTGATGAGTTAGAACAAGCAGCTAAATATTGGGCCGAGTCAGACAGGGTGTTATCTTTATGGTCAATGGGGATGAATCAATCTTCGGAAGGAACGGCTAAGATTCGTACTCTGATCAACCTTCACCTCATGACAGGGGATATCGGTAAACCTGGGGCCGGGCCATTTTCCCTGACGGGTCAGCCTAACGCTATGGGAGGCAGAGAAGCAGGGGGCCTTTGTAATATTTTACCCGGCTATCGTGTTGTTAATAACCCCCAACATCGGGCCGAAGTCGAACAGTTTTGGGGTGTTCCTGGGGGTACTATTCAACCTCAACGGGGTCGCACTGCTTGGGAAATGATCGAAGGGTTAGAAACAGGTGAGGTCGGGTTCTTATGGGTTGCAGCTACTAACCCGGCTGTTACTATGCCTGACATTAAACGTACTCAAAAAGCTTTGAAGCGATCGCCGTTTACAGTCTATCAAGATGCTTACTATCCCACAGAAACCTCAGCCTATGCCCATATTTTACTCCCTGCGGCCCAATGGAGTGAGAAAACAGGAACAATGACCAATTCTGAACGAGTTGTCACTTTATGTCCCCAATTTCGTGACCCCCCAGGGGAAGCAAGGCCAGACTGGGCAATTTTCGCAGAAGTGGGACGACGGTTAGGGTTTGAGGCCCAGTTTAGCTTTAAAAATTCGGCGGCGGTTTATGCTGAATTTGTACAGATCACGGAAGGCCGTCCCTGTGATAGTTCTGGGTTAAGTCATGAACGGTTACACACCTATGGCCCCCTACAATGGCCTTATCCTGATGCTTGGCCCTGTTTGGAAGGAGAAGAATTAACCGCACAAAACCGAACTAATAAGCGACTTTACACAGATTTTCGTTTTAATACCCCAGACGGACGAGCCAAGTTTGCAGCCTATCATTCTAAGGGACTAGCAGAACCTCCTGATGATGCTTATCCCTACGTCTTAACCACAGGCAGATTATACGGTCATTGGCATACCCAAACCCGTACAGGACGCATTCCTAAAATTCAAAAGATGCACCCTGACCCCTTTATGGAAATTCATCCCCATGATGCTGCAAAATTAAACATAGAAGAAAATATGTTGGTTGAAGTGCGATCGCGTCGGGGAATGGCTCGTTTTCCAGCAAAAATCACAAAGGCGATCGCCCCTGGAACCCTATTTGTGCCGATGCACTGGGGCGCACTTTGGGCCGATGATGCAGAAGCTAATGCCTTAACCCATCACGAGTGTTGTCCGAGTTCCTTGCAACCGGAGTTAAAAGCTTGTGCGGTACAGTTGCAGGTTGTTTCTATTTCCCCGCAGGACTCCATAACGTCCCTTCATGGGGAACCGTTGGAGCTTGAGTTAAAGATGAGGCGAGGTTAAACCCATAAATAATCGGCAGAGAACCAAGTACAAATGAACCCAAAACCACCAGGAGAATCATCATCACAGGATTTTCTTTGCGGTGTCGTAGGTTGCCATTGGTCGCAACAATTTGATTTTGATCGTGGCTAAGACCATGAATATTAACGTGCATCTGTTTTTCCTTGTACATCAAATTTCTCTGACTCCATTGTACAAAATGTAGTTAATGTTACTATTTATTTTTACAAACTGTAACCAATGTTACAGAAGTGTTTTAAAAACACAGATTTCTACTATTTCCTAAAAATTTAATAAAAATTTTAGATTTTCAAGTCAGGTTAATTAGTACATTAGTTTTTATTATGCGACTGATTCTGAGATTAAACAGCTAAGTTGTTAGAATAATTGATAGTTAATATTACAAAGAGAGTCAAATCAACATGGTTCAAGCACTCACAAAAACCTATTCTTTTGAGGAATATCTCAAGTATGACCATGTCTGATGATGATTTAAAAAAATTGATTGAATCTAACGCTCGTGCAATTGAAGCATTAACGGATAATTTTGCCTCATTTCAAAAAGAATGGCAAAAAGATAGAAAAGGTATCTATCAATTATTAGGACAATTAACTCGTTCTATGTCAGATTTTTATGAAGTACAATCAGACTTTTATCGACGTTTTGATCAAATAGAAGAAAGACAAGCAAAGATGACTGAAATATTAGAGCGTCTATCTCCTCCTGAAAATGAACAATAAAAACTGTTTATATGGGATTAATATTGGGTTTAACACTTTTAAACCCCTATAAAATATTATAATCATCGTAGGGGCATCATATTATTATGCCCTAATGTTGTTAACTTATTCTTGTTTCTAATGTACGATAATGTTTGTAAATTTCTAGCAGAAAGGTTTAGTCGTGATTTTGCTAATTGGTTATTAAATGAACCCATTGAACTCACAGAACTAAAACCCACAGAACTCTCATTAAATCCTATTAGAGCAGATTCTCTCATTTTTTTGCAATCAGAAGAAATTGTCTTACATATTGAGTCTCAAACCTCACCAGATGAAGATATACCCTTTAGGATGACTGACTATCGTTTACGAGTATATCGTCGTTATCCCAATAAGGAAATGTATCAGGTGGTGATTTATCTAAAACCCAGTAATTCAGAATTAGTGTATCAAAATACCTTTGAGTTAACTAATTTACGCCATCAATTTCATGTTATCCGTCTTTGGGAAGAACCGACAACTATTTTTATGAACACTCCTGGTTTATTACCGTTTGCTGTTCTCAGTCGTACCGATAACCCTACAGAAACCTTAACTCAAATTGCCTCTATTATTGATGATATTCCCAACCGACAAAGACAAAGTGATATTAGTGCCTCCACTGCTATTCTATCTGGGTTAAAATTAGATCAAGAGAGTATTCAACGAATTCTTCGGAGTGATATCATGCGCGAATCAGTTATTTATCAAGAAATTTTCCATGAAGGTGAAATCAAAGCTATCCGAAAAATAGCTTTAAATATGCTCAAAAATAACATGAGTATGGATGACATTGTTAAACTAACCGGATTAACTTTAAAAGAAATTCAACAACTTAGTTTATCTTTGAATCAGGAGGATTAATTTATTTACTTGAGGTTTTATGAAAACTCTAATCACGTTAAAAATAGAAAAGTTTGAAGAAAAAGGACAAGAATATTTTGTGGCAACCAGCGATCAAATACAAGGATTAGTTGCTGAAGGTAACACGATTGAGGAAGTCGTAGAAATTGCTTCAGATTTAGCTAAAAGTTTAATTGAATTAGACCAATAAAAAAGTTTTACGCTATACTAAATAGTATTCCCAATATTCAGCTAAAAAGTATGAAATTTAACGTAATTCTTGAGCAAGATGAGGATAAAATGTGGATTGTTGAATGTCCGACAATTCCTGGTTGTATTAGTCAAGGTCAAACAAAAGAAGAAGCATTAGAAAATATTAAAGATGCTATTATTGCTTGTTTAGAAGTTCGTGCGGAACTCGGATTTCCTCTTATTATTGAAACTAAACAAGTAGAAGAAATTGATAAAACTTGGATACAAGAAGCAGAAAAAAGAATAGAAGAAATAGAAAAAAATGAAATTCAAACGATCAGTAAAAAACAAGTATTTCAAGAACTTAATTTAAACCGACAATAATGATTATGGAACGAGATAAGGTACTGAATATCCTAAAAATAAATTACCAAATTATAGAAAATTATGGTATTAAATCTTTAGCAATTTTTGGATCAGTTGCTAGAAATGAGGCAACTGTTAATAGTGATGTTGATATTTTAGTAGAGTTTACGGAAAAAGTTACATTTGATCGCTATATGGATTTAAAATTTTATTTAGAAGATTGTTTAGGTACTAAAGTAGATTTAGTAACTCACAATATGCTAAAATCTCCAATTCGTCAAACCGTTGAACAAGAAGCGATTTATGTCTCGTAGTATTCGGTTATATTTAGAGGATATTATTATTAGTGGTAATAAAGTTTTGCGTTATACTCAAGATATGAGTTTTGATGAATTTATTGCTGATGAAAAAACCTATGATGCAGTTATTATGAATCTTTTAATTATTGGAGAAGCAGTAAAAAAAATTCCTACTGAGATTAAAGAAAATTATCCAGAGGTAGAATGGCGTAAAATTGCAGGATTAAGAGATATACTTGCTCATGCTTACTTTAGTTTAGATAATGAGATTTTATGGGATGTAGTCCAAAATAAAGTATCACCTCTACTAGAAGCAATTAAAATCATTTTAGAAACACCCTAAACAAGCAAAATCAAGAGAAACATTAGTCATGATTAATTGATATATCAGTTTTACCGCTTCCTTTCTCAGCAGGTGTAATATGTAAACCTGTTTTAAGTTCTTTATTACAACCCTTCGCTTTAAGAAATACTAAAAGTTGATCTGTTTCTTGTTCCGTATTTGATGTTTTGCTGTCTGGAGTTGATACCATTGTTAAATTATTGATTTCTACACTCTAAGTTTAACATCTAAATTGAAATCGGATTTAACAGTGTTAAATCCCTACGAAATATTATAATTACCGTAGGGGCATAATATTATTATGCCCTTGTTAATTATGTGGGTTCTAAATATTTTCAGAAAGATTAAAGAATCAATAAGAACTTGTATTAACTCTATTTTTTGCTATAATAAATACTATTATACTATTAGTATAAAAAAATGAGTAAAGTTATGTCACAAGAATTAGTCAATAGCATATTACTAGGTGATTGTAGAGAGCTAATGAAAAAAGTTCCTGACAATTATATATCTGCTTGTATTACTGATCCTCCTTATAATTATGAATTTATTGGTCATAAATGGGATAATTCAGAAATTCAAAGACGTATGAAAAGAGTTAATAATAAAAACAGCAAAACATTAGTTAAAAATATACCTTATGGTAGTGGTTTAGCTGGTGGAGTTCGTAATAAGAAATGGTATCAAAGAAACCGTGAGAATATTCTAGATTATGAGCATTGGTGTTTTCAATGGGGAGAACAACTTTTTCGCATTTGTAAACCTGGTGCTACTGTTTTAGTTTTTAATAGTACAAGAACGGTTGCTCATGTGCAAGTTGCTCTTGAAAATGCTGGTTTTTATGCTAGAGATATTATGGTTTATAGACGATCTAGTGGTATACCAAAAGGTATTAATATCAAGAAAAAATTGGAAGAAAAAGGTTATTATAATGCTGAACAGTGGGAAGGTTGGCATAGTTGTTTAAGGAATGAATGGGAAGCTATTTGTATTCTACAAAAGCCATTGCAAAATAATTATACAGAAACAGTTTTAAACTATGGAACGGGTTTATTTTTTACTCAAGATGCTCAGGGTTTTCAATCAAATATTTTGGAAAATATACCAAGAGATAAACACGAAGACTTTAATATACACTGTACTGTTAAGCCATTAGCTTTGATGGAAAAGTTAGTAAAAATATTTGTTTCTTCTATAGATGACTCAATTGTTATTGATCCTTTTGCCGGTTCTGGAACGACTTTACTTGCTGCGAAGAAATTAGGCATTAATTATTTAGGAATTGAAATAGTACCGGAATATATTGATATTATTAATCAACGTCTTAACGAAGTTATCTTTGTACAGGAAAGTCTCCCTTTCTCTCAATCAGAAATTGCTTAAGATCGAAGTTACTTATTTCTTTGATAAAATTAAATGAATCATTTCCTGTATATATTGTCCAGGTTCCTACTTCACAAGCTTTGATAGCAGCAGGTAAGTTATCTTCTCTAAGTATTAATAAAATAGGTTCATAACCTTCTTGACGTAACATTTTACCGTAAGCTTTATATTTTTTATGTAGTCCTGAATCTCCCGAACCAATACGATATTTAGTATCGATAGCATATTTATCAACGACTAAATCACAAGGTTCATCTTTACCTATTTTAAAAGCTGGTTGGAAGTTAGCACAAAATGTTTTACATATTTCTACAATTAATAATTGCCAACACATACCCAGTTCACGACCCCAATATTGTTTATTTTCTTGTTTTAGTTCAGAAGATAAACCAAAAACATCCATTAAAATATCACTGGTATTATTTTCATCTGAATAAGTTTTTTGAATGAAAGAATTTTGGTATTTTTTGAGGATTTCGTCTAATGATGGTTCAGTCATCTGTATTTATTAGGTCGGTTAAGTTAATCAATTTATAGAAATTGGGTTTAACAGTGTTAAACCCCTACGAAACATTATAATTACTGTAGGGGCATAATAATATTATGCCCTGTTCTTTAGCTTTCTGTTCCAAAAATAGCTTTTTCTAAGTTATTTCTTTTGTTCAGAAATCTAAGCATAAAAAGACCTCTGGTTGTTTTGGAAAAATTTCATAGAATTTCATAATATAAGAATACCCAAATTGATCAAATTATCATCATTGGAAAACCAGTATAAATACTTAATAATTAATCTGCTTCAACCAAATAATCAGGATGACAAACGATCGCCTCCTAACCTTCCCTCTCAAAGACTAAAAAACTGATGACTGATCACTGATAACCGATAACTGAATGAGATCAGGGATAATTGATCATGGAAATAGCAGTGGAGTAAATATTCGTGGAGTCCCAATATAACGCAGCAGCGATCGAACAAAAATGGCAACAAGACTGGGTTAAACAGGGGTTAGACAAAACCCCAGAAAACAGCGATAAACCCAAATTTTACGCCTTATCCATGTTTCCCTACCCATCAGGAAACCTACACATGGGCCATGTTCGCAACTATGTTATTACTGATGTTATCGCCCGTCTCAAGCGTCTGCAAGGGTATCGCGTCTTACATCCGATGGGTTGGGATGCGTTTGGACTTCCGGCCGAAAATGCAGCCATAGATCGCAATATTCCCCCCGCAGAATGGACTTATAAAAATATTGCCCAAATGAAGCAACAACTGCAAACTTTGGGACTTTCTATTGACTGGGAAAGGGAAGTTGCAACCTGTTCCCCAGACTATTACAAATGGACACAATGGCTATTTTTACAATTTTATCAGGCAGGGTTAGCTTATCAAAAAGAAGCGGCCGTTAACTGGGACCCCATCGATCAAACCGTCTTAGCGAATGAACAAGTAGACAGTGATGGTTATTCCTGGCGATCGGGTGCTAAAGTAGAACGGAAACTATTGCGTCAGTGGTTCTTCAAAATTACCGACTATGCAGAACAATTATTAAACGACCTCGATAAATTACCAGGATGGCCCGACCGTGTTAAATTAATGCAGGAAAACTGGATCGGTAAATCTGTCGGTGCATATTTGGAATTTCCCATCAAAGGGAGTGAGGAGAAGATCGCCGTCTTTACCACTCGTCCCGATACGGTTTATGGGGTAACTTACGTTGTTTTAGCCCCAGAACATCCTTTAACCCCCAAAGTCACCACTGCTAAACAACAAAAAGCAGTAGACGCATTCATCAAAGAAGTGGCAAACGAAAGCGAAATCGAACGAACCGCAGAGGATAAACCTAAACGGGGGATCTTAACCGGAGGAACTGCCATAAATCCCTTTAATGGTCAAGAAATACCCATTTTAATCGCTGATTATGTCCTTTATGAATATGGTACAGGCGCAGTGATGGGAGTTCCGGCCCATGATACCCGTGATTTTAAGTTTGCAACTGAGAACAAGCTTACTATTAAGGTGGTTATTATTCCTGAAGATGTAGAGACGTTTCATGAAACGTCTCTACGGGAAGCATACACAGAACCAGGAATAATGGTAAATTCCGGTGAATTTGACGGAATGAAGTCTACAGAGGGCAAAAACGCTATTATTGAATATGCAGAAAAGCATGGCTATGGTAAAGCTAGGATACAGTACCGTTTGCGAGATTGGTTGATTTCTCGTCAGCGTTATTGGGGTTGTCCTATTCCGGTGGTGCATTGTCCTAGTTGCGGTAGTATTGCGGTTCCTGATGCCAATTTACCCGTGAAATTGCCTGAAAATGTCGAATTTACGGGACGAGGGGCTTCTCCTTTGGCAAAATTAGAAGATTGGATCAATGTACCTTGTCCGAGTTGTGGGGAACCTGCAAAGCGAGAAACCGATACAATGGACACATTTATTGATTCATCTTGGTACTATTTAAGATATACCGATGCAGTCAATGATCAAGAAGCATTTAAGTTAGAAAAAGCTGATGATTGGATGGGTGTAGATCAATATGTGGGAGGTATTGAACACGCCATTTTGCACCTCTTATATTCCCGCTTTTTTACTAAAGTATTGCGAGACAGAGGTTTAGTTAATATAGATGAACCTTTTAAACGTCTTTTGACTCAGGGAATGGTACAGGGAATGACCTATAAAAACCCCAAAACAGGTAAATATATTCCCTCGGATAAAGTGAACCCTGAAACGCCAAAAGATCCCGAAACTGGTGATAATTTAGATGTGTTTTATGAGAAGATGTCTAAATCTAAATATAATGGTGTTGATCCTGAAAAAGTGATCGCTAAATATGGGGTAGATACGGCCAGAATGTTTATCCTATTTAAAGCACCTCCAGAGAAAGATTTAGAATGGGATGATGCAGATGTAGAAGGTCAATTTCGCTTTTTAAATCGGGTTTGGCGGTTAGTTACTGCTTATGGTGAAACTAAGCCTAAAAAAGTCAAGAAAAACACCGAATTAACTAAGGTTGAAAAAAACTTAAGACGGGCCATACATACTGCCATTAAAGAGATAGCTGAAGACTTAGAAGGGGACTATCAATTTAATACTGCAGTGTCTGAATTAATGAAGTTAAGTAATGCGTTAAATGATGCCAAATGTTTAGATTCTGCGGTGTATCAAGAGGGAATAGAAACCTTATTGATTTTACTTGCACCTTTTGCGCCTCATATTGCTGAGGAATTATGGCATGATTTGGGACATAAAAAGTCAATTCATTTAGCAAGTTGGCCGAAGGTTGATCCTGATGCTTTAGTAGTAGATGAAATTACCCTAGTGATTCAAGTTATGGGTAAGACAAGGGGAACCATTCAAGTATCAGCAAGTGCGACAAAAGACGAGTTAGAAAAGTTAGCCCGTGAGTCTGATATCGGTAAGCGTTATTTAGAGGATACAGAGGTTAAAAAAGTGATTGTTGTACCTGGAAAATTAGTCAATTTTGTTGTTGGTAAATAACCCCGTAGGGTGGGCATTGCCCACCTTACTAATCAATAATATACATCATTAAGGCATCAAAATTATGAAATTTAAAGTAATTGTTCACAGCGCAGAAGAAGGGGGATATTGGGCAGAAGTTCCCGCATTACCAGGGTGTATTACTGAGGGGGATACCTGGGAAGAATTAATGGATAATTTACAAGATGCTATTCAAGGATGGTTAGAAGTTGCTAATAATATTTCTACTCTAGAATCCGAAGATAAAATCATTGAAATAACAGTATGAAATCTATTTCAGGGAAAAAACTTGGTAAAATTGTTGAGAGAAAAGGATGGATTTTGAAAAAGGTTACAGGAAGTCATCATATTTATCAAAAATCAGGAGAAACTCAAATTGTATCTATTCCAGTTCATCGTAATCAAGATTTGAAAATAGGAACGTTAAAAGCATTAATGAAAATAGCAGGATTGACTGAAAATGAGTTACTATGAAATAATTAAAAGTATTCATTTAATATTTTTAGATTATTAGAAGCTAATAAACAAAATAATACAGACAACTAACTTGACATTTTCTGTATAAAGAATTTATATCAGGGTGGGCATTGCCCACCTTACAAACCTGTCCATAATAAAGGGATTGGATCATCAACCATTGGAATTAAACCTAAATTAAAACTATTAACTATACTTGTAGTATTAACAGAACGAATTTTGATCTCTGCTAACTTTTTAAAACTTGAATTATCTGGATCTCGCAAAAAATAAAACTCAGCTTTATCAACAGGAGTAATATCAACAATTACACCATTACAAGGGATAGTCCAATGATTATTGTAAGAACTTTTAATACGAGATATCACTTTATGTTCTCTACTTCCAGGTCTGACATTATGTGTTGTATATTCACCATAGCTTGTTCGAGTTATCTTTAGGTTAGTTCCTTTAGTTTGATATTCTTTCTTAAATTCTTTAATGATTCTTGCACAACCATTTTTACCAGTATTTTCATAATTATATTTTAAATAAATAATAGGTAAGTGATTTTGATGAGCTTTTTTAATACCAATAATAATCACCAAAAGGCGTATTTTTTCTAATAACTTTCTAACCATAACTTCTGAAGGAATGGTCTTAGGAAGTTTTACATCAGTTCCATTCAATAAAGGATGATAATGATTAATGTAATATTTTTCTGCTGTTTTTAAATCTTCTTTATTCCAAGCTTTACAAGCTATTTTAACAGGATAATCTAGATGTATTTCTTCTATTTGAGGTTTTCTATGATGATTATTTTTCCATCTATTTAATATGTTTTCAGATTGTCCTATGTAAATTATTCTATCAGAAGAATCTATAACAAAATATATACCTGAATATTCTGGAAGTTCATCAAGATTATCAAAACTAACTGAAGGAAGCAAGTTTAATTCTTTTTCCAGTGTTTTCATATCACTTAATACATTAGTTAATTATATAATTATACATTATTGAATATTCCGAGGGTCAATAAGTATAATTTCTGAATATCTTAGAAAATGAGCAGTATTAAAGGTTAAAATATAATCAATTTTATGAGTAATCATAGCAGCAACTAATCTAGTATAAGTTTTTTATAATAATTTCAAAAAATCATCAACTTTTAAGCGAGCTTGTTGAATAATATGAGATAACGTAGAACATTTAACAGGCCGATGAGCAGGTACAGTTATTCTTAAAGTTGCATCATCAAACACCTTTTCTAGACGAATAGACTTCCTTTTTGACAAATAATTGTCCATCCATCTCGTTTAAGTGCAGTGATGATTTGAGAATAAGTAAGACTCGGAACTTTACTCATAAAACTAATTCCTGAATAATTGTTCCTTCTGGTAAAGAAAGATCATCTAATTCTAAATAAAGTTCAATTGCTTCTTTAATATTGTTTAAAGCTTCTTCGAGATTATCTCCTTCACTAATACAACCAGGAAGGGATGGAACATAAACAGTATAACCCCCTTCATCGCTAGGTTCTAAAATTACATTGAGTTTCATTTTTGCGCTTGGATAATACTAAGATAGTTTTATTATAATTGATCAATGATTAAGTTTGCGAGAAGCATAAACAAAAACCGCTTGTAAATCTTCCTTTTCAAGATCAGGCATTTCTGCTAATATTTCCCCAGAAGATAACCCAGACGCATATAAATCTAACACATCTGATACTCTAATTCTCATCCCTCGAATATAGGGACGACCCCCACATTAGATAAAACTTGTCATTTAGTTTACATGAACTAATGACAAAATTCGCTTAATCGGTTTTAATCAATATATAAAATAAACAATAAAATTTTTAACAATTCTTAGGGTTAAAATATGAACAGTTTATCTAACTTAGTGACCTTGACAACAGGGGTTTATTTCTGCTTAGGAACTACCCTAAATCAAAAGGCGATCGCTGCCAATTTAGGTTCAATTCTTCAAGATGAAACTATCAAAGAAATTCAAATTCAGTTTGACACTATCTCCATTAATCCTGATACTAATACGGGAACAACTAAAATATTGATAGAATCTCAAGTTAAGCTAATTAACTCAGAGGATAAGGTATTAACAACTTGGTTTACTACGATTGGAGATCAGAGAAACGAACTGATTTTAAATGGCATTGGAGAGAGGGTTGGAGTGATTTTTAATATTGGAGGTCTATCTCTTTATAACAACCTAGCAATTCGTAATGATCTCCAAGGAAATGTCTTTACCGCAGATGAAACTAATCCGCGTTCTTCTAGTAATTTTAATAATATTGTTAATCTCTTAAAAAATAGTAACGATGATCAAGTTGAGTTTAAAGGGACTCTCTTGGCAGGAAGTTTTCCAAGTTTTAGTGAAAGTAAAACTGAATCTAATGCTTTTCTTATTTCAACTTCCCCTATTAAACCAGAAGTAGTCCCTGAACCTTTGACTATTTTAGGATCAGGGACTGCGGTAGCTTTTGGGACATTTTTTAAGCGCAAATCAAACAAAAATAAACCCTCATAAAATAGAGCTTAAAAAGCTTGTGGAGGAATATCAATAACTTCCCCTTTTCGTTCCATAGAAAGACTTAAACAAGTCAAAATCTGAACTAATTTAGTGGCGACAAAACCAGAAGAAAATTCACAAGTATTATTCGTTTTAACAATCCTTAAGAAGTGATTACAAACTTCTTTGAGTGGTTCTGATTTTTCAAGTTTGATCACTTCTTTTATTTGTCCTTGGGGTAAAAATTTATCCCCTTGAGTTTCTAAATAACCCTTTTGTAAAGTTAAGGGTGCATCAGTGGACATCTCATCAAAAATTAACGTCCCTTGACTGCCAACAATACAGAGTTTTCGTTGTTTATCAGGGTTACACCAACAGAGATGAATTTTTGCTTGAAACCCATTAGGATAAAATAGCGTCACCCAAACAACATCTGCTAAATTTTTTTGTAACCAAACCTGTCCTTCTGCTTGTACTTTTTCGGGATATTGACCCAACCAATGGTTAAAAATAGCGATATCATGAATAGCTAAATCCCAAAGTGCATCCACATCTTGACGCACTGGCCCCAAATGGGTACGACTAGCATAACCGTAGCGCAGTTCCCCTAATTTTCCTGCTTTAATGATAGATTGTCCCTGATTAACCGCAGAATGGAATAAATAGGTATGATCTATCATTAACTGTCGCTGTTGCTGTTGTGCAAGACGCGTTAATTCTAAACATTCCACAGGGTCAAGAGTAAGGGGTTTTTCTGCTAAAACATGATATCCTGACTGCAAAGCTTCTTTAATTAGCGGATAATGGGTAGAAGCAGGGGTGACGACCACAATAGCATCTAGGTTAACTTGTTTTTTGATGGTTTGCCAATCTGAGGTTAATAAAATTGACTGTTCATCAAGAGAAAATTTAGTTTTAATGGCCGTTAAATTAGCGGGAAGGGAGTCAGCGATCGCCACAATTTCAGCATCAGGATGTACTAAAAAATTCCGCACTAAATGAGTACCCCAACGTCCTACCCCTAAAATAGCTAAGCGAGTTTTCATGTTATTCATATCTTATAATGTAGAGACGTTTTATGCAACGCCTCTACAAAGTTTAACAGGGTTTTGAACGTCTTTTCAATAATCCCAAATTTGAATTATTCCATCTTCACTCCCACTTGCGAATATTTTATTTTGAGGATGGAATATTACTGAATTAACTGCTTTGTTGTGGTCATATTTTAAGATTTCCCTTTGTTGTTTGACATCCCAGATAATAACTTGACCCTTAGCTGTCCCCAATGCAATCAAATGATTATCAAGACTAAACGCGACTGTATTAACTTGTTTATATTTATCTGAATTAATCAGAATTCCTCCGTTTTCAAAATCCCAAATTCTCAAGCTATCTTCACATCCAGCAGCGAGATATTTATTATCTGAACTGATAGCAATTGAATTAATTTGAGAAAGATTTGCTACAAATGGAGCAACAAATGTTAATTCATCTTGCCATTTACGAATATTCCCCTTACTATCACCACTAATTAAGGTATTATCATCATTATTAAAGACAAGAGTTGTCACTGCACCTTCTAAATTGTCAGCAATAACTTTTCTTTTATAACCATTCATAGACCAACGTAAAATCCTCCCATTTTTAGTTCCAGCAGCTAAAAATTTACTATCAGGACTAAACCCTAATGAGAGAATTATTCTGTCCTTCAAATCTTCTGTGATGTCTTGTGTTAACAAATCTTTCCAATTTTGTTCATCGAGTTTTTTTTCTTCCTTATTGGTTAAATTTTTAAGCAAAACATAATTTTTTGCCTCTAAATAACAACCGATTGCTATCCAATTATTATGATGTTATGATTTTTTTCGGGTTATTGAGTTCATATTTTTGCAAAAAACTGTACTCATGTTGGGGCTTATTTTTAATGATAAATGGGTCAGTATTTTGTAAAGTAAATATTGGCTTATTTACATCAACTTTTTGAATTTTAAAGGGTTGGGAAGGAATCGCGGGACAGGGTTCTATTTGTTGCCAAAATTGACAATAACCTTCTTTTAGTATTTGATTGGATTTATCAAAAATATCAAGATTAAATTGATCATTATTTAAGTTATCTTTGATAACTAACCCTTCAATTAAATAAATCTCTCGTCCAAACGGATCTTTAAGAATTTCTTCTATATCTCCTTGTTTTATGTCAGATTTTGTTGCTTTTACGATCCGAAAAATTACAATAAAATCTCCAAAGTGTGAGCCGATGATTTTCCGTAAAATAGCTGTATTTTGTGGTGTTAAATCTCCATCTGTTGCTCTCGCAAGTAGATTAGATATTTTTGTTTGACTCATAAAATCAGGTGCAACAATGGTTCGATAATCTAAGTAAAGATTACGACTAACTAAAAAAGGCCATGCTGATTGATTCATATTCCTGTACCGCCTAAATTTGATGAGGGAAAATCTTTATCTAGTTTGCTTGCAATTGTACTAAATTGTTTGACAACATAACCTAAAGCTGTTGTTTCACTATTAATTTTATTCAAAGCTTGTTCTTGTTTACGTCGTAATTTCTCACTTTCTTCTTTTGCTTTTCTTTCGATTTTTTCAATTTCTTGTTTAGTCATTACTGCTTGCTTTTCTAATCTAACTATTTGCTTATCAATGACTTTGATTAGCTGTTCAAAAGTTTCATTATCAAACTGATATTTGTTGGGCAGCATCTTTTTAAGATTAGGAGAAATCAAACTCAAAAAAATTCCTGAGATGAAATTATTGACCTGACCCAAAATACAGAAATCTGGTAAGACTTCTGTATTCTTTTTTGCTAATTCCTCTTGTTCTTTGATGGCTTTTTTAAGTTCTACTTGTAGTCCATCTATCAACACACAAGCTAAGGGAATTTCTGTTTGAAAAGGTTTAGGCATTACCTCCGATTTTTTCCTCATTGATCCTTCTTGAAAAGTTGCAAAATCAAACCCCACTGAACTCACAGGAATTAGTCTAATAGGACAATCAGCTACATTTCGATATTTAACAACATTTTTAAACTCTTCAATTTTATTTAAACGATGTCTAATATCAGATAAATCAAAACTCCCATGATTGTCAATCAAATCCCATTTACTAATAATAAAATGAACAGGTATTTTAGGACATTCTTGAATTAAGTGCATCAGGTTTGCTAATTCTGTATGCAACCAGATGTCAAGGAATTTATCATGCTTTCCTTGTAAAAACTGAAGGACTTTTTGACCATCTAAAATAGCTAAAACTGCATCAGCACTTTTAACTTCTTGATTAAAATTAATATTGTAATCAGAAAATTCGTCCTCTGCTATTTCTGATAATAACCCCCCAGGATAGTCCTTATAAACAAATTTACAAGCAGGATGAATCGATAAATCAGGGGTTTTTACAGAACAAGTAAATGTCCCTTCTTTTACCGTTCCTTTCGTTGGTTTTGGCCAAGCATCTCCGGTGACAATTTCTGTATAATATTGATTGAGTAATTTACGTTCGTAATGATTTTCAACATCTAAGAAAAATCCATGTTCTCCTTGGGTTGAAAGTTGTTTAAATAGACTCGCAAGAAAGACCGTTTTACCACCACCAGACGCTCCCAATGTCAAGACTTTGTATTGCTTCATATTTCTGATTATCTATCTCTATAAACAGGATACCCAAACTCTCAAAAAAATTACTCATCTCTCTAAATTTTTAGTAGTTGGCATCAAATCATATTAAAATGTTTAAATATCATCAACACAATAAACACCCAAGCTAAAATAGAGCGGTTCTTTATATTGCCAGTCAGCTAAAACCAACCCCCAAACACGCTCAAAAAAGTTATAATTGCCTTTTGCTGACATCAATGGTAAGATCATAAACTGTCCGAAATCCTAACACCTATGAAAGTAACCCAGGAAAAACTCCCCGATAGTCAAATTGGCTTAGAAATCGAAATTCCAGCAGAAATCGGCAAAAAAGCCTATGAAAAAATGGTCAATAACTTGGCCCGTACCGCCAATATTCCTGGGTTTCGCAAAGGAAAAGTCCCCCGCCCCATTTTACTGCAACGCTTAGGAACCCGTTACGTTAAAGCTGCTACCCTAGAAGAACTGTTACAAAGTAGCGTAAAAGAAGCCATTGAGCAAGAATCTATCAAATTCATCGGCAATTATATTTTACGCTCGAATTTTGAAGAATTAGTCGGAAAATTCAGCCCAGGAGAACCCCTCACCTTTTCTGCTACGGTGGATGTTCCCCCCTCCATTGAACTTGGAGACTATAAAAGTCTTACTGTCAAAGCAGAAGAAACCGTCTATGATCCGCAACAGCTAGAAGACTGGTTAAAAGAACAGCAAGAAAAACAAGCAACCCTTATTCCTGTGGAAGATCGTCCTGCTCAGATGGGGGATGTGGCTATCATTGATTATCAAGGCAGCACGGTTCCCGCAGAGGGAGAAGAAGGTGAACCCATTACAGGGGTTGAAGGGAAAGATTTTCAAGTCGATCTCGAAGAAGGACGCTTCATTGCCGGAATGGTAGAAGGAATGGTGGGAATGAAACCCGAAGAAACCAAAGAGATCACCCTAACCTTCCCAGAAGACTATCCAAGGGAAGATTTAGCCGGAAAACCCGTTATTTTCACCATTACCGTCAAAGAACTCAAAGCGAAAGAACTCCCCGAACTGGATGATGACTTAGCCGAAGAAATCAGTGAATATGAAACTATGGCTGAGCTACGGGAAGCCAAAGAAAAAGAATTTACCGAAACTGCAGAAGAATCGACCAAAAGAAGCATTCACGATGGTCTGATCACAGAATTCAGCAACATTTGTACTGCTGATCTTCCTGATACCCTGGTTCAAGAAGAAGTCACCAGAGTCCTTACACAAACGGCCATGCAAATGGAACAAATGGGCCTCGATCTTCGCCAACTATTTACCCAGGAAAACCTGCCCAAATTACGGGAAAATGCTCGTCCTGAAGCAGTACAAAGGTTGAAACAAACCTTAATTCTCCAAGAACTGGCTAAAGTTGAATCCATAATCGTAGATGATGCTGCTCTTGAAGAAAGAATTAACAAAGTACAAGAGCAATTATCAGGACAGGACGTTGATCCCGACAAGTTAAAGGAATTTGTGGCAGAAGAATTGCTTACCGAGAAAACCCTAGATTGGTTACAAGAACAAGCCACCGTAGAATTAGTTCCTCAAGGTACCTTAAAAGCAGAAACAGAAGACTCAGAAGAGGGTGAAACAGAAACTACCATCGAAGCTGAGGTATCTGAAAACACAGACGACTAAAACTTCATTATTTAAGTCGAATTTAGCCCAGACGGCTGACCCATGAGCCGTCTATTTGTGCTAGGATGAACGAGATCCAGAATAGATTTATCATTTAAGTCACCCTGGGACATCTTCCTATCTAAAAAAAATTAGGCACGCCAGTTTAAAGACGTTTAAGCAAAAACGCCTAGCCAATTATCTAAATATTTGATTCCTATTACTGTTGAAGGCTATGATTCAATCGAGATCCCTAGATTATTCAATGTCCAGCCAACGCCCATCAGACATTAACGCCACGACCCAAAATGTGGTACCGATGGTCGTCGAGCAATCTGGAGTCGGAGAAAGAGCCTTTGATATTTATTCAAGACTACTAAGAGAGCGAATTGTGTTCCTGGGAACCCCCGTTGATGATCAAGTGGCGGACTCAATTGTTGCTCAACTCCTATTTTTAGACGCTGAAGACCCCGAAAAAGATATTCAACTCTACATTAACTCTCCAGGGGGTTCCGTCTACGCTGGATTAGCGATTTACGATACGATGCAGCAAATTCGCCCTGATGTCGTCACCATCTGCTTTGGACTGGCGGCCAGTATGGGAGCCTTTTTATTATCTGGGGGAACTCAAGGAAAGCGCATGGCTTTACCCAGTTCTCGCATCATGATTCACCAACCCCTAGGAGGCGCACAGGGGCAGGCCGTAGAAATCGCCATTCAAGCTAAAGAGATTCTCTATATCAAGCGGCGACTGAATGAAATGTTGTCCCAACATACCAAGCAACCCTACGATACCATCGCCGCTGATACCGAGCGAGACTTTTTCATGTCAGCACAAGAGGCCAAAGACTACGGTCTAATCGACAAAGTGATTTCTCGGCAAGATTTGTCTGATCCCACCGTCCCCGTAACCTCACTTAACTAACCCAATAGCTTATGTCTAAATACGACTCCCACCTAAAATGTTCATTTTGCGGCAAATCCCAGGAGCAGGTACGAAAGCTTATCGCCGGCCCGGGAGTCTACATCTGCGATGAATGTGTTGAGCTTTGTAACGAGATTTTAGATGAGGAACTGATGGAGGCCCCTAGTCCCATGTCAGCGGCTCCATCTCATGGGGAGGAAGGCCGGCCAAAACGTCGTCCCAGCAAAGAACGTCTTTCCTTTAATCAAATTCCCAAGCCCAGAGAAATCAAAGATTATTTAGACGAGTATGTCATCGGGCAAGATGAGGCGAAAAAAGTCCTCTCCGTAGCGGTTTATAATCACTATAAGCGTCTTAGTGTGATTCAAGGGAAAAAAAGCAGCAACCCAGATGATGCCGTAGAACTGCAAAAATCTAACATTCTGTTAATGGGGCCCACAGGATCGGGAAAAACCCTCCTCGCTCAAACCTTAGCCCAAATTTTAGAAGTTCCCTTTGCTGTGGCTGATGCCACTACCTTAACAGAAGCGGGGTATGTGGGGGAAGATGTGGAAAACATCCTCCTGAGACTGCTACAAGTGGCAGATTTAGATGTGGAAGAAGCGCAACGGGGTATTATCTACATCGATGAAATTGATAAGATTGCTCGCAAGAGTGAAAACCCTTCTATTACCCGTGATGTCTCTGGGGAAGGGGTACAACAAGCGTTATTAAAGATGCTGGAAGGCACGATCGCCAATGTTCCCCCCCAGGGTGGCCGCAAACATCCCTATCAAGATTGTATTCAAATTGATACCAGTAATATTCTCTTTATTTGTGGTGGTGCCTTTGTTGGGTTAGAAAAGGTGATTGAACAACGAATCGGTAAAAAATCCATGGGGTTTATTCGTCCAGGGGAAGGACAGTCTAAAGAAAAACGAGCCGCAGATTTGTTGCAACGGGTCGAACCGGATGATCTGGTGAAATTTGGTATGATTCCTGAGTTTGTGGGTAGAATTCCCGTTATGGCCGCCCTCAATCCCCTTGATGAAGAAACCTTGATGGCAATTTTGACCAAACCCCGCAACGCTTTGGTGAAGCAATATCAGAAGTTGCTGAATATGGATAATGTGCAGTTGGAGTTTAATAAAGAAGCGGTACGGGCGATCGCTCAAGAAGCTTACCGACGCAAAACAGGAGCGAGAGCATTACGGGGGATTGTTGAAGAATTGATGTTAGATGTGATGTATGAGTTACCCTCCCGTAAAGATGTGCAGAAGTGCATGATTACAAAGGAAATGGTTGAACAGCGATCAACTTCTGAATTGTTGGTACATCCTTCTTCTATTCCCACACCTGAGTCTGCTTAATTGTTACTTAATGTCAGTAAAAAACCCAACATTAATCGGTTGATTATGTTGGGTTTTTTGTCATTCTCCTTCCCAATATTGTAATAATTATACCTCCCTATTGATTAAACATTATTGGATTGTTTATTGGTCTAATTTTAACCATCGGGCTGTTGGGACTAAGGTAAAACCTTGAATGGATACTGAAAATAAAACAATAAAGAAAACCACATTAAAAATCGTTTGAGCATGGGCTAGATTTTCACTAATCGGAGCTAAGTAGACACACAAAATTAATTACACAGATCAAACAAAATAATATAAACTATAAACTGTAGTTTAAAATCAGAAAGTTTATGCGATTTATTAGAGAATTAAATACAGAAACAAGAAAACTTCTAGA